>JAISTA010000042.1 GCA_031272845.1 Oscillospiraceae bacterium | reverse complement strand
CTCAAAAAAATATAAATTTTTATCAAAAAGGTGTTGACAAGCACGTAAAAGTATGGTATAATACCATTGTAAGGGCTCTTGGGCTCTTGGGCTCTTTAATCTATATTAACGAGCTTTTTTACAAAAAATACAACAGCCGCAAGATTCTCCCGAGATTACTCTTAACAAATCAATTTCGGAGGATTTATAAGATGGCTACTCGTAAGAAGACAGGCAAAACAGGCATGTTCGGCAGAATCACGGCAATAACGTTATCGCTTGCGTTTCTCCTTGCCGCTGTGCCTGCCGCAAGCGCGGCAGACGGCATGCACACATGGTATCCGCCAAGACTTGCTCTTGCGGCGGAAGCTGCTTCCGCTGCGAACCTTGGCAATAAAGGACGGGTCGTCAAGGGCAATGACGTTTATTCGCAAAAAAGCTACTCGCGGCAAACCGCCTATAAAGGAATCCGCTCCTCAACTGACGGGTATTACGCAATGGAGGTCGACGTATCAAGCGGGACGGACACCGTTCCTGTCGGCCGCTTGGATATTGACCTTTGCGACACTGCCGCCGTTAACGCGGCGCTGCTGAGAAGCGATATAAGCGACAACGTAAAGGCCGCGATTTACGAAAAGCACTTAAAGGCTCTTGAAAACGGAGATGAATCAGTTACCGCCTCATTGTTCTCAAGCGACCTGCTCTATTCCGGCAGCTCAAACGCGGCTCAGCTGCCCACGGGCTCCGCCTCCTTTACAGTGGACAGCCTTTTGGCGGTTAAGGGCAGCGCAATCACGGCGGCGCCGCTTTCAACCACAACCATAACGTACTACACGTATAACGGTTCTCAAATGAAAAGCGAGAAGCTGTATACCAACGGAATTAGCACCGGTTGGGAGTATATACAGCGAGGAGCAACCTCCGGTACAACAGCCGGTAATATTTTTAGCGTTATAGTTAACGCTGTCGGTGTTACGACTACTGCACCTATACCATTTGTTTCTGCGGCAATAAGTCTGTTGCAGACAGCTTTGAACCAGCTTAGTGCAAGCAGTATTACAGGGCACGGTAACGATTATGTTCAGGCGCGTGTCATGTATAATGACGTCCAGCAATGGACATACCTGAATGCCGGCGGCAGCACCTGGTGGATTGGATTATACTCACAGCAGGTTACAGTCACGAGAGTCAGTTCAGAACAGTACTACTATAACGCCGTTGCAGGGGGACGTATTGCCTCCACCGACAGAACCAACCTAAACATTGTAAAAAAGACAGCGCATTTTGATTCACCATGGGCATACGCCTATCAGTGGGCGAATAATTATGTGACTGAGACAGTTCAATGTAAGATCGGCTCTAAAACCCTGTATTTCTAACACATGAAAAACGAATTAAAGGTTTCGGCGATTAAAATCGGTTCACAGGACTTGCAAAAAGGCTTGGCGGAAAGCGAGGTGTTGCTATGAGACTGATAAAGAAATGGCTGGATAAGGTTACTTATAGAAATGTTACTCGAGTTACAGCCCCGCCGATGTTTTTAGGAATTTTCTTGACACCGTTTGGCGTGCTGCCGCATTTGATGTGGGTGTCTCTGCTGGGCCTTGTGATTGTGATTGCCGCTGTGGTCTTGAATGTCGCAAAGTGGCGCTGTCCGCATTGCGGTGTGTGGCTAGGCCGAATTTGGGGTATTCCAAAGTATTGTAACAGTTGCGGTAAAGAACTAGACAAAAAGTGACAGTGCCCCGCGCTAGGCGCAATTGGGCGTAGGAGTTTGCCGCCTGACGGCGGCGGAGGCAATGGCGGCGCCGGAAACAGCGCCGCTATTGCCTCGTTGCTCGGAACGCGGGATTTGCAAAAAGGTTTGGCGGAAAGCGAGGTGTTGCTATGCGTCTGATAAAGAAATTGTTTGATAAGATTACTTATAAGAATGTTAGTTGGTTTACAGTGCCGATGGTTTGTCTGGGAATTTTCTTGCTTCCTGCCGGCATAATGATGTACTTAACGTGGATGTCTTTGTTGGGGGCCGCGATTTTAATTGCCGCTATTGCCTTGAGTTGGTCGAAGTGGCGCTGCCCTCATTGCGGCAGTATGTTAGGCCGGAGCTTGGAAGTTCCAAAGCACTGCCATTGGTGCGGCAAGAAACTAGACGGCAAATGATATAGTCGCTGCCTGCTGAACACAATTGAGCGCGGAAATTTGCTGCCTGACGGCGAGAGCGGCAATAGCGGCGCTGGAAAACAGCGCCGCTATTGCCGCGTTGCTCGGTACGCGGGATTTGCAAACCGGCTTGGCGAAAAGTGAGGTGCTGCTGTGCGTCTGATAAAAAAATGGCTGGATAAGGTTACCTTTAGGAATGTTACTCGAATTACAACTCCACCGATTTTGCTGGGAATTTTTCTCCCGCTGACTGGTGTGGTGTGGGTATCCGTGCTGAGTTTCGTGATTTTGCTTGCCGCTGTGGTCTTGCAGCGCTTAAAGTGGCGCTGCCCTAATTGCGGCGCGTGGCTCGGCCGGCATTGGGGAATTCCGTCGTATTGCAGCAAATGCGGCGAGGAGCTGGACAAATGGTGACAGCCGCCGCTCGCCGAGCCAGATTGACGGCGGCGGCGCATACTTAAGCTTGGCGGAGACACAATAGCATAACCGAGCCGAAAGCAGTCCACCGTAAGCCGCGCTTGCGGGGGATTTTTTTACCTTGCGCAAAGAGAAAATGCCCGCAGCCTATTGCAATTTTATTTTATATGTGCTAAACTGGATTCAGAGGTAAACAAAATGACAGTTGAATACACGCCCGAAAATGTTTGTTCCAGAAAAATGATTGTCTCTGTTGAGGACGGCAAGATTTCTGACCTGCAAATAATCGGTGGGTGCGACGGAAACCTCAAGGGAATAACAAACCTCGTTGTCGGTATGGACGCAAAGGAAGCCGTGAGCAAAATGCGCGGCATTCAGTGCGGACGGCGCGGCACAAGCTGCCCAGATCAGCTCGCGATTGCAATAGAGCAGGCTCTTGCGGAGCAGGCTGCGGGGGAGTAGGCGCGGTTTTCGGCGGTAGGCTCGCGGGCAGCGGTCTGACGGCGGTTGTGACAACCCTGTACTATACAAAAAGTAAATAGCTTTTGCGTTTTGGCGTCTCCGGCGCCGGACCCGCGCAATTTGAAACCGTGAACCATGTCAGGCGGGGAACCGAGCAGCATTAAGCGGCGGATAATGTGCCGCGGGGAACCCGGCGCCGGGGACACCAAAGCGCAAAAGCAGGTTTTGTTTCGGTGCGAAGAACGGCGTTTTACCAAAATTCCGGTTTTGTTAAACGGAGTGTTTTTCGAAATTGAAGTACGCCTTGAAAGCGGCAGAGTTAGCTCAAACAATGCCGGGTGCGGCGGTTGGCGCGGAAAATTCGGGCGGTTCGCTGTAGGGGACGCTGCCCCCCGGCGTCCCGCACACCCATTGCTTGGCTCTACGTGTCTTTAGGCTAAACCGCCGTGGTTTCCGGGACGGAACGCTGAGGGTAGTATCCCTAAGGAGGCTCCGCCACGTCGCCGCACGGGATACGACGGGACAGGAAGCACACTGTAAATAAAGCGTAGTCACAAAGCAGCGGCAAAAAGCCCTGCCCTGCAGGCTTAACGAATACATATAAACTCCTGCGCTGGACTGCGCAGTAAATATAGTTATAACCATGCGGGATACCTGAACCGCGCGGCAGTTAGAGAGGGAACATGAGCGGACACTCAAAATGGCACAATATCCAAAAAACAAAGAACGCGGCGGACTCCAAGCGCTCGCAGGCTTTCACCAAAATCGCGCGCGAGCTTATCGTTGCGGTTAAAGAGGGCGGTTCCGGAGACCCGGCGAACAATTCGCGCCTGGCGGCAGTTATAGCCAAGGCAAAGGCCGCGAACATGCCCAACGACAACATTCGCCGCACGGTTGAAAAGGCGGCGGGCAGCGGAGCGGGGGACAGCTACGAGAGCATTACATATGAGGGCTACGGCCCGTCGGGCGTGGCCGTTATTGTCGAGACCATGACGGATAACCGCAACCGCACGGCGGGAGAGGTGCGCCACGCGTTCGACAAATACGGCGGAAATTTGGGTACCGCCGGCTGCGTTTCGTGGTCGTTTGACCGCAAGGGCGTTATTATTATCGACAATGAGGACGGAGACATTGAAGAGGATACCGTTTTAGAGCACGCGCTTGAGGCGGGAGCGGACGACGTGTCGTACGACGGCGAGGCAATCGAGGTGCTCACGGCAACGGCGGACGTTGCGGCGGTCGCGGACGCGCTTACCGCACGCGGCTACACGTTGCTTTCCGCGCAGGAAGAGATGGTTCCGCAGACCTACATCAAGCTCACGGACGAGGGCGACATTAAGAATATGGACAAAATGCTCGAAATCCTTGAGGATTCCGACGATGTCCAGAATGTTTGGCACAACTATGAATAAAGCCGCAGGGGGCTTTATTCTACTGTTTTTTTTGCTGTGCTTTTCGGCGGGCTGTACCGTGCCCGGCGCGGATACGTCTGCTAAGCTGCCTGAAATTTCAGAGTCCGCGCCGCCTGTGACGGTTGTTGTTATAACGCCGATTCCGACTCCAACGCCGGAGCCTACCCCGACACCTCCAACGCCAACGCCAATTCCGGAGCTTGTTGTTAATTTTGCGGGGGACTGCACGTTTTCTGACATCAGTATGCAGAAAACGCAGTACTCGTTCAGCACGGTGTATGACCGAGAGGGGCCGGATTATTTTTTCGCAAAGGTTCTGCCCATTTTTGAGGCGGATGATTTGACTGTTGTAAACCTGGAGGGGCCGCTTTCGGATCTGCCGCCTGTTGTGCCGGACAAGGAATGGTGGTTTAAGGGACGCGCGGAATTTGTCAAGGTGCTGGCAGGCTCTTCGGTTGAAGCTGTCAGCATAGCAAACAACCACACGATGGACGCGGGCAGAGCCGTTTATGAGGACACAAAGAAAAACCTCGACGAGGCCGGGGTTTTATGGTCGGACAGCACACAGCGCGTTTACCTGAAAAAGGACGGCATATCGGTTTCTGCATACTGCGACCACATAGGAGACGCTCTGGCGGCGACAGAGAAAAACAGACTGCTGAAGCACATAGGGGAAGCGAAAAAAGACAGCGATTTTATCCTGATTTACCTGCACGGCGGCGCGGAGGGACTGACGCAGCCGGAGACCTGGCGCGTCAAGCTCTCGCAGGAGCTTGTAGACGCGGGAGCGGACGTTGTGATCTGGTCGCACGCGCACAGGCTTCAGCCGCTTGAAGCATATGGGCAGGGGTATATACACTACGGGCTTTCAAACTTCTCGTTCGGCGGAGCAAAAAGGCCGCCGCGCGAGACAGTAATATTTCAGCTGCGTTTGTCAAAGGACGGCGGTAAAAAGACGATTTCGGCAACGGAGCTTCCCTGCTGGCAGTATCCCGAGGGGCAGTACAGTACATATCAGCCGTTCCCGGCGGACGAAGCTCCGGACGCGGACGCGAAAATTGACGCTATTGCGTAGAATTGCGATAATATCAGCTATACAA
>JAISTA010000157.1 GCA_031272845.1 Oscillospiraceae bacterium | reverse complement strand
GCTCCTCGACGGTATACTCCTTACCGCACATATAGAGCGCCTGCGCGGGGCAGGCCTCGGCGCATTTGCCGCAGTTGACGCACTTTTTGCGGTCTACCGTGACAAGGGTAATATCCTTGTCGCCGGTGGGAGATTTCTTTGTGCCGCCCGGTGAAATCGCACCGTTCGGACAGACGTTCAGGCACTTGCCGCAGTCCTCAATGCCGGAGCACTTGATTTCCATCCAGTTCAGCTCGGTGAAAAACTCCTGGCTTTCAGGAGAATGGCACCACAAACAGCGCAGGGGACAGCCCTTGAGGAAGCAGGTCGTGCGGATTCCCGGCCCGTCGTGCACGGAAAAGCCCTGAATATCGTAGAACTTTCCCTTTACATTTTTATCGTACATATCTCACTCCTAATGTTAACGGCATAAAGCGCCGCTGTTTTTTTCTTGATTATAGCATAAGCCGCGCGCGTTGTAAAGTGCAAAATCGTCATTAACCTATGCGGCGATTACAAATATAGTCAAACCACTTGAAAAGCGTCCCGCCTTTGCGGACTATTTTCCGCATTGCTGTGTCGTCGTCCTTGCCGGGTTACAACACGCCTGCGTCCTCCTCCTGGCAATCCGAAAAATATTCACGCAAATCCGTAACGCTTTTCAAGTGGTTTGACTATAAACAGCAAAAACGCGAATCAGGCGGCTTTACTGCCCAATTTCGTCGAACAGATCCACGAAAATCTGCCTCAGCGGATTTTTGTTTTCTTTTTTCCACGCGACGACCTCCGTGAGCGTTCCGAGCTCAGGCAGCTCAATAAACATCAAATGCGGGTTGTTGCGCAAGGAGTGGTTCTCGTTGAGCGGGAAAATCCCGAAGCCCGCCTCAAGCCACAGCGCGAGCGCGCCGATCGTCGGCGCCTTGAGCGTGTGCGGGTGAAAGCCGTCCGTCAAAGCGCCGCCCGGCTCCGACGGCGCGCCGATAAACGGCGTTTCGTTTTCGGAAAGGGCAAGAAACGTGTCGTCCCTAAAGTCTGCCAGGTGCAGGTCCTTCAGCTTTGCCTTCGGGTGCGTTTTCGGTATGACGAGCATAATCCGCGCGGTTGATACCCTTATCGTCTCAATGTCAGGCTCGCCCTCAAAGTTGAAGTCGGCGGCAAACGCCGCGTCTATATCGTCGTTGGAAAGCGCCTCACGCATTTCAGACATTGAAAATGACAGCAGGTTGACCTTGACCTCAGGGTGCTTATCGCGAAAGCGCGTCAGCACGTCGGAATAGGGCGGGCAAAGCTGCTGTCCCTCAATCATGCCGATGGACAGCGAGCCGGAATAGCCTAAATGCAGCGCCGTCGCGCGCTCGACAATGCTGTGATAGCTTTTGGCGAGCTGCGAAAGCCCCTCCTCCATTGTCTCGCCCGCCTTTGTCAGCCGTACGGACTTTTTTTCGCGGATGAAAAGCTCTATATCAAGCTCATCCTCCATTGCCGCGATTTGGCGCGACAAAACAGGCTGCGAGATAAACAGCCGCTCGGAGGCGCGGGTGAATGAAAGGCACTCAGCCGCCGCCAAAAAACACTTTATCTGCGAAAAATTCATATGTTGTTGTAAAAACAGCGCCTTTTGCTTCCGATAAAGGATCGCGCGGCCGTAATGAGACTCGGCACGCGGCGTTACAGGTCGTCGCCGCTGGGCTTGCGCTCAACGGGGGTGGGCCTCGGAGCGCCGCCTCGGCGCGTATCGCCTCGCGGCGGCTGTGCCGGTGCGCTTTTCTGCGGTGCGGCGGTACCGTTGCGAGCCGCAGTCGGAGCCGGATTTTCTCCGGAGGGTCTCGCGCGGTTTTTGTGCCTTTTGTTTCGCGGCGAGGTTCTTTGCCCGTCAGGAGCCGGCTGCTGCCTGTCGGGTCTGGACTGCTGACCCTCGGGCTTAGGCTGTGACTGTGCTGCTGACGGAGACGCGTTTTCCGCGCGGCGCGGCGCGGCCGCAGGTTCAACGCCGACCGCTGACTTGTCACGGTTTTTGTTGCGGCGGCGTTTGTTTTTGTCTCGTCTCGGCGCGTCGGCGGCGGGTTGTGCCGGCCTGTCGGCAGGTGCGGCATTCACAGGCGGTAAATCCGCCAGAATGCGCGGCGCGGCGGCGCTTTTGGTCTCGGCCCTGCTTTTCAGCAGGTCGCGCTTGTCCGCCGCAAGCTGCGCCTTGTCGTTGCGGTAGGTCTCAAAGTCCTGCTTGTTGCCGATGACCTCGATTTCGTCAAACGGAAAGGACTTGATCTGAACGTCATTCTCGTCTGCAAGGCGCACCTTCACCGTCTTGCTGATGAGGTTTATGCCTGAAATCACGCCCTTGCCGTCCTTTGTCGAGACAAACGCGTTTGCCGGAGGAGACTCCTTTTGCAGTTCCTCATACACGTCGTTTTCATACTTTATGCAGCACATAAGCTTGCCGCACGCGCCTGAGATCTTCGCGGGATTCGGGGAAATTCCCTGATTTTTCGCCATCTTGACCGAGACCTGCGAGAACTTTTTCATATAGCTCTTGCAGCAAAATTCCCGCCCGCACCGTCCGATTCCGCCGATGATTTTTGTCTCGTCGCGTACGCCGACCTGCCGCATTTCAATTCGCGCGTGCAGCTCTGAGGCAAGCGTTTTGACAAGCTCGCGAAAGTCCACGTGCTGCTCCGAAAAGAAGTAGAACGTGACCTTTTTGCCGTCAAACGCCGTCTCAGACGAGATAAGCTTCATATCGAGCTTTAGGTCCGCCGCCGCCTTGCGGCATTTTGCAAGAGACTGCTCGTTAATTTCGGCGAGTGACTTCCACCGGAGCTTATCCGCGCGCGTCGCTATGCGGATCACATTTTTGAGAGGCGCAACGACCTCAGAATCGGGAACCTCCATATTGCCGTGCAGGCATTTTGTAAAGGCAAGCCCCTCCTTGTTCTCTACAACAAGGTAGTCTCCCGCGCGAATCGCAAGACCCGCCGGAGAGAAAAAATACGGTTTACTGCTTTCGGGAAACCGAACGCTGACTACTTCCGCCAAATTTATATCCTTCTTTTAGTTTTCTGTAAGAACCCATTTGTATCGCGTCTATATAACGGACAGCCTTGCCGCGATATGCCGCGTTCCCGCTCCGCCCGATAAAAGCTCCTCACACTCGCCGCACGACGAGATGAGGGCGGACAGGCGCGAGCAGTCCGCGTTTTTTATGACGCGGCGCACCAAAAGCTCCGCCGCCTTTTCGCGCACAAGCGCAATAAACGCCGCAAGCTCGCTACGCGGCAGCTTTTCCACCTCAAACGAAAGCGCAAGCATATCCGCCTTTTTGCCGCCGGAGCACAGCGCCGCAAGCGATTCCGCAAGCTTTTCGTTAGGCTGCGCGGTTTTTGCCGCAAAGTCCGCGGCGTTTCCGCGAAGCATAGCGCACCGCGACCGCACCGTCGGCAAAAGCCGCCCCGGACTTTCTGTCTGCAAAATGAACCGGCAGTATTCCGGCGGCTCCTCTATAATCTTCAGCAGAGCGTTTTGCGCCGAAGGATTGAGGCAGTCCGCGTCTTTGACAAGAAACACGCTTGCCCGCGAAACCGCCGGGTACTCCGACGCGTCCCGAATCATTTCGCGCACGGAATCCACGGGAATCTCCGCCTTGCCCTCCGGCACGGAGATGATTTTCAGGTCGGGGTGAGTGCCGGCGCGCGCGCGCCGGCAGTCGTAACAGTCGCCGCAGCCGCCGTCGGCGCACAAAAAGCCGGCCGCAAGCCCGAGGACTCCGGGGTCGTCCTCCCGCGAGACAAAAATCACCGATTGTGGAATACGGCTGTTCATACTGCCATTTTACCTGAAACAGTAACCAAATGTCAAGGTGAAATTTGCCGAAAGCGCGGTTTGGAAAGAAAACAGCTTGTTTAAGCTGCCGAACAGCTTGCCGATTGCCGCTTTTTCGCTATTTCTTAGACGACAGCTCTTCTTCAATCCTCATCGCGTCAAACAGCTCGCGGTACCGCCCGCGTTTTGCGATAAGCTCACGGTGTGTGCCGCGTTCGATGACCTTGCCGTCGTCCACGACAAGAATCAGGTCGCACCGCATAATTGTCGAAAGCCTGTGCGCGATTATGAATGACGTGCGCCCGGAAAGCGCCTTGCCGATCGCGTCCTGAATCAGACGCTCCGTTTCCGTGTCAATGCTGCTTGTCGCCTCGTCCAGAACAAAAATCGGCGGGTCTGCCAAAACGGCGCGCGCAAACGAAATAAGCTGCTTTTGACCCGTGGAGAGCTGTGCCCCGCCCTCGCCGACCTGCGTTTCATACCCGTTTTCGCAGTGCTCCGCGACCTTATCGGCGCAGACGAGCCTTGCCGCCGCCTCAACCTCCGCGTCTGTCGCGTCAAGCCGACCGTAGCGGATGTTTTCGCGTATCGTGCCGGAAAAAAGCTGCGGGTCCTGCAGCACGTAGCCGAGTCCGGAGTGCAGCCAAAGCTGGCTTCTCTCCCGCGAGTCGCGCCCGTCAATCAAAACCGCGCCGCGCTCCGGCTCATAAAAGCGGCAGGCAAGGTTTACGATCGTGCTTTTGCCCGCGCCGGTTTCGCCGACAATCGCGACGCTTTTTCCGCGCGGTACGTCAAGGCAAAAGTCCTCTAAAATGTACTTTTCGGACTCCGGATAGCGGAACCATACGTGAGAAAACTCAACGTCTCCGTGCAGCTTCTCCCAGTTTTCGCGCTTCGGATTAAACATATCGCCGTATTTTTCCGTGACCTCCGGCGTATCCGTAATCATCGGCTCCTCGTCAAGCAGCTTAACAACGCGCTCAAGCGCCGCCTGATAGCCAAGCAGCTCCGTATAGAAAAACGCGAGGTGCGCCACGGGGTCGATAATCGCCATTGTGAACGTGATAAACGCCGCAAGCGTGCCGTAATCGAGCAGCCTTTGGTCAACCAATATGCCCGCGCGGTACAGCATTGCGCCGACGGCGAAAAGGCCGATACTCGTTGCGGCAGGCAAAATCACGGAGCCGAGCAGACCCACGCGGCGCGACGCGCGGTACATATCGCCCGTCAGGCCGCGGAACTCCTGCGTGAATTTCTCCTCCGCAACAAGGCTCTTCGCGGTTTTAACGCCGGTTATGCCCTCATTGTAGCTGCCGGAAATCAGCGAATTCAGCTCGCGCACGCGGCGGTTTGCCCGCATGGTTTTCGGCTCGATCATAAACGTGATAAACACGACGACAGGGATAACCGCGATTGTAATCAGCCCGAGCTGCCACGAGAGCGTCAGCATAATGATAACGCTTACGACTACGATAAAGAAAATGTATATCGCCTCGCCCAAGAGCCACGCGAAAACCTCCGTCACGCGGCCGGTGTCGCTCATAAAGCGGCCGGTGAGGTATCCGACGGAGTGCTTTGCAAAATAGTCCACACCCACCGATTGCAGGCGCAGAAACTGCTCGTGACGCAGGCGTTTTGCCGTGCCTGTGTCGATTCTCATACAGATAACGACCCAGCACATATTCAGGATTGACGCGGCGATAATTGCTCCAAGATACACGAGAACAAAGGGCAAAAGCCCCTGTGACGTGCCTTTTTCGGCGAAATTGTTGATTGCGTATTTTGTAAACAGCGGGTAAGACGCCTCGATTCCCGCCTGGGTTATGCAGATTACGAGCAGAGCTATAATAAGCTTTTTGGAGGGCGCCAGAAAAGGCAGCAGCCGCTTCCACAGCTTAGGCTCAAGCCTGTCGTGTGATGATCGTATGTTTTCGTTTTCCATTATTTATCCTCAAGGAAAGCGGACTCGCCGCCCTCTTCGTCGTAGGCGCTCTGTATGTCGTACACGCGGCGGTAATGTCCGCCGAGCGCCAGAAGCTCGCTGTGCGTGCCGAATTCCGTTATCCTGCCGTCTTCCATTACCGCAATTTTGTCCGCCGCCATAAGCGTTGAAATGCGGTGCGATATTATGATTACGGTCGCCTTTTTCGTCGCGGCGCGGATACCCTGACGGATATTTCTGTCCGTGTCCGTATCGACGGCGGACATCGAGTCATCAAACACCATAATCGGCGCGTTTTTCAGCAGTGTGCGCGCAATGGCGACGCGCTGCTTTTGCCCGCCGGAGAGCGTTACGCCGCGCTCGCCGATGATTGTGTCATACCCTTTTTCAAAGCCCAGAATGTCCCCATCAACAGAGGCGATTGCCGCCTTTTCGCGCACAATATCAAGGTCAGGCGCGCAGGAGGACGTTATCGCGATGTTTTCCGCGACTGTTTTTGAATACAAAAACGTCTCCTGAAGCACAAGACCGATGTTTTCGCGCAGGTAATGCAGCGGAATCTCGCGCGTGTCAACGCCCGATACGGAAATCTCGCCGCAGTCCTCCGGCAGCTCCCACATGCGCGTCAAGAGATACGTCAGCGTGCTTTTGCCGCTGCCCGTCGCGCCGAGAACGCCGAGCGTGCTGCCTCCGGCAATTGTCAGGTCAAGGCCGCAGAGCACGTCAACAGGCTCTGTGTTTACCTGCGGCTGTTCGGTTACCTCCTCGCCCTCCGCCGTAACCTTTACAGGCGCGGGGTAAGAAAACCTCACGTTGTGAAAAACAATGTCGCCCGTCATATCGGGCGTTTTGCCGTTTTCTGTCGTCGTCTCCGGCTTGCCCGAGTAAATTTCGTTCAGCCGCCCGAGAGCGACAGAGGCCTTTGTCATATCGGAAAGCGTTCTGCCGAGCTGGCGCACAGGCCAGGAAACCTGCTGTGTGCACGACAAAAATACGAGCAGCTCGCCAAAGCTCATCTCGCCGCGCGCGACAAACACACTGCCGACGGAGAGCACCGCCAGCAGCGTCACGTAGCTCATAAGATCCGCGACCGACCAGAAAAGCCCCATAATATAGCTGGACTTAATCCATTGCTGCGTATACTTTTCATTCAGCTTGCCGAATTTTTCGGTTTCGTATTCCTCACGGCCGAACGCCCGCACAACGCGGTTTGCCGTCAGATTTTCCTGAATGTCGGTCGTCAGCTCGCCCTCAACCTCTTCGTTTGCCTGGAAGTATTTTGATATGACCTTGCCGATAACGTAGGAATACACCGCGACGATCGGAATCGAGCAGGAGACGACAAGTGCAAGCCTTGTGTTTATGCCGAACACAATCACGATAGCGATTACGATCGTGATTATAACGCGAATCAGGATTATCAGCTGTGTGCGCGCGAACTCGCGCATTGTGTTAACGTCCGTCGTGCAGCGCTGAATGAGGTCTCCCGTGAGGTAGCGGTTGTGCCACGAAACCGGCAGGCGCATGGAGTGCTCATACAGACCGTCGCGCAGGTTTTTGACAAAGCGCTCACTCGCTACGGCAAGAACGGCTCTGTAGGCGAACCCGAAAAGGAAAGCGAGCAACGCGAAAACGCCGATTGCAATGCTGCAAATAAGCAGTTCTGGCGCGGAAATAAAGCGCCGCGCCGCGTCAATAACCGTCACCGCAATACCCGACGGCGCGCCGTCCACCGAATTGCCTATGACAAAGTCTGCGGTGTAGCCCACCAGTAGCGGCGCGAGGAACGTCGCCGCAATCTGCAGCGCGTTGAGTATTACGGACGCGCCGAAAAGCAGCTTTGCTCCGCGATAAAGCCGCAGAAGAAGCGCGCCCTTGGATTTAAGCGTGTTAAATTCCTGTTTTTCTGTTTTTGTTGTATCTTTATTTTTCATAAAAGTCCTTGTTACAAGGACGAAAGTGCGCGCGGCAAAGCCGTTGCCGTACGCGCTATTTAAGGTCTCCCTTTGTCCTTGGGTAAATTGCCGTGTCGCGTATGTTGCCGATACCCGTCAGGTACATCAGCATACGCTCAAGTCCGAGACCAAACCCGCTGTGCGGTACGGAGCCGAAGCGGCGCAGGTCAAGGTAGTTTTCATAGTCAGACACTTTCATTCCGCGCTCGCGTATTGCCGCGAGGAGCTTTTCATAGTCGTTTTCGCGCTCCGAGCAGCCGATTATCTCGCCGACGCCGGGAACAAGCAGGTCTGTCGCCGCGACGGTCGCCCCGTCGGGATTTTGCTTCATATAAAATGACTTTAATTCCTTGGGGTAGTTAACAACGAACACGGGGCGCTTAAACACAACGTCTGTCAAGTACCGCTCGTGCTCTGTCTGCAAATCACAGCCCCAGTCAACGGGATACTGAAATTCCCTGCCGCTTTTCTTGAGAAGCTCGATCGCCTCCGTGTATTCCACCCGCGCAAATTCCGAGTCGGCAACGGCCTGCAGCTTTTCGCGCAGTCCCTTTTCATAGAATCTCTCGAACAGCGCAAGCTCGTCCGGGCAGGCCTCCAGCACAAAGCGGACGATGTACCTTATCATTTCGGCCGCGATTTCAATAATATCGTCAAGCTCCGCAAACGCGACCTCAGGCTCTATCTGCCAAAACTCCGCCGCGTGGCGCGCGGTGTTTGAGTTCTCCGCCCGAAACGTCGGCCCAAAGGTGTATATTTTGCCGAAGGCGCAGGCCATAACCTCGCCCTCAAGCTGACCCGATACCGTAAGCCCCGCCGCCTGACCGAAAAAGTCCGCCGCGTTGTAGTCGGCCTCAGTCTTATAGTCCTGCGAAAAGCCGATTGACGTAACCTTGAATATCTCGCCCGCGCCCTCGCAGTCGCTGCCCGTTATAATGGGCGTGTGGACGTAGAGGTAGTTGCGCTCAGTAAAGTAGCGGTGAATCGCCTCCGAGAGCTTGCCGCGCAGGCGAAACATCGCGTTAAACGTGTTCGTGCGCACGCGCAGGTGCGGAATTGTGCGCAAAAATTCCAGCGTGTGCCCCTTTTTCTGAATCGGGTATTCAAGCGGCGAAGCGCCGAGAAGCGTCACGCTCTTTGCGTTTATCTCGACCGTATCTGCGTTTTTTACTCCCGCAACGCAGGTGCCAGTGACC
>JAISTA010000238.1 GCA_031272845.1 Oscillospiraceae bacterium | reverse complement strand
GCCGGAGCAAAGCTGGCGAACCGGTGAACGGGTTGCGGTATGGAGCAAAGACAAATTGGAGGATGGCTGATTGAATTTGACCCGGAACAAACGCGGTCTGCCTATTACGTACGGCCTTTTGATTTGGGCTGCACCTGTCACACCTGCCGCAATTTTGCTAAGGCGGTTGAGGGATTTCCTCCGGAGGTATCGGCTTTCTTTTCTTCCTTGGGCGCCGAGATAGCAAAACCGTCGGAAATTTATGAGTGCGAATATAAGGACGAAATTGTTCTTTACGGCGGATTTTATCACATTACCGGCAATTATCTGTCCGGCGATGATATTTGGCAGCCTGCAGCAAAGGATATGAGCAGGCAGAATACGACCGAGATGTTTAAGCTTTCCGATGGATTTGAAATTGGCTTTACCAAAATGATTGCCCTCGTACCTGATGGTTTTCCTGAGCCGGTCTTGCAGATTGAGGTATTGTTTCGTGTGCCGTGGGTGTTGGAAGAGCCCTATAATACGGAACCAACCGCAGAACCGAGTAAAAAATTCAGTTTCTTGAACATAGCTCTTGGCGTGTGCCTTGGTACGATAATCGGCGCGGCCGCCGGTATGGTCACAGACAATATCGGCTGGTGGCTTCCTCTCGGGATATGCTTCGGTTTGGCCGCTGGGAGCGTGTGGTTTACGCTGAATAAACGAAAGAAAAAGTGAGGGGTTATACTATGCCGTTTGAAGGCTTTACGCAAAGCACCCTGGATTTCATGTGGGAGCTCCGCTTTAACAACAACAAGCTGTGGTTTGAGGAGCACAGAGCCGCGTATCAGCGCGATTTGCAGGCTCCGATGAAAGCGCTTGCAAACGACGTGTTCGCGCGCATTGCCGAAGGCTTCGGCGGACGCGGCTTCCGGTGCAGGGTTTCGCGCATTAACAAGGACGCCCGCAGAAACCACGGGGACGGGCCCTACCGGGATCATCTGTGGTTTTCAATTGAGCGCCCCGAAGAGGAATGGACGACTGCCCCGGTATTTTGGTTTGAGCTTTCGCCGGACGGCTGGAGCTATGGCATGGGGTATTATCTTGCGCGGCCGGAAACTATGGCAAAGCTGCGCGCGCGCATTGACAAAAATCCCAAGGCGTTCGAAAGGTTCATCGCGCCTCTAGCAAAGCGGGAGGAGTTTGTGCTTGACGGCGATGAATACAAGCGCAAAAAGCAAGCGCCGACCCCGAAAACCGCTCCGTGGTACAATAAAAAGACATTTTCGCTGATTCATGAAGGCCAGCACGGGCCGGAGATTTTTTCTTCTGCGCTGTCTGACCGAATCGCCGGGGGCTTTGCGTTTTTAATGCCGTTTTATGATTATTTTGTAACGCTGAACGCGGATCCCACTCCCGGAACATGAACAGAAAGCTTTTGCGCGGAGGAAAAATTGACGCCTAAGCGCTATAGTCAAACTACTTGAAAAGCGTTACGGATTTGCTAGAACATTTTTCGGATTGCCGGGAGGAGGATGCGGGCGTGCAGTAACCCGGTAAGGAGGACGGCACAGCAATGCGGAAAATAGAACGCATAGCCGGGTTGCTTTTCAAGTTGTTTGACTATAGTCCTCGTACCCCACGGGCACAGCGACTACAAACAAATCAAGCTTGTTACGCAAAACCGGATTGCCGCGCCAAAGCCGAAAAGCGGGACGCGCCGAACAGGCTGATTGCGGAGCCGGGCGAGGAAACAGCGCTAAAGGGCTGAACTCCGCCGGACGAATTCGGCAAATTCGCATTTGGCTATAAATAAATCTGGAAGGGTGAACGCCTTTGGAAGAGCAAGAAATACGCGAGCTTGTTTCCCGGCTTGAAGCAAAAAAACTCACGCGAACGCGAAGCGGCGTGGGTAAAATTAAGGCCTTTAGAAGAGACGGTGGTTTCGTATCTTTTAGCAGGCTATCAAACGATGAAAATGTATGAGGGCAGAAACGCTTGCGTTTATTTTTCCATGAGGTATTCCCGAACCAGTGAAGCGGCATTCCGGCTAGGAATACTGAAGCTGACTGACAGGGCCGCGTTGGTTCGCTATCATGCTTGTGAATTGCTTGCGTACTCGTTACGGGAAGAAGCGGTTCCTCACCTGGAAAAGCTTCTGACCCATAAAAACGCCAAAACCGTAAATGCCGCCGCAGCCGCAATAGACGCTATGAAGCACAAGAACCATCATTTCTTTATTGATACAAATCACAGCGGGCAAGTGTTTTTGCTTGTTAATCCAAGCGACGGCGGTTTGATTTAAGCTTTGGTGTGACTACACTGCCCGGAAACCGGGACAAAGGAGAATTAACTATGAGTAAGCCGCGCAAGATGCTAAATAACTGCGACACCCCGCATATTCAGGCGCTGATGAGGCTGATTCCGACACAGAGCAAGCCTACCGTTGCAAAATGGGCGGTGGCTTACGCTGAGTGCGCTCTGCTGCCCTTGTGGGAGAAATACTATCCTGACGACGACCGTCCACGGCTTTCGCTTCATGCGGCGCGGGAGACGATTGCCGGGACGCTAAAGTGGAACACCGGGTTGAACGCGGCGGCGCAGGCGTGCAACGCCGCCTCCGCAAACGCGGAGGATAATCCGGCTCCGCGCGCCGCAGCCCGGGCAATTGCCCAGTGCTCCTCCGCCATTCACTCAGCCAGTCACGCGTTGGGGCTTGCCCTTTACGGCGCGCTGGCGCTGGCGTATGATGAGCTCGGCTTTTCCGCGCCGTGGCCTGAGCTTGAAGCCCGCGCCGAGACAGAGTGCGGCAAAATGCTGGCCGCGCTGAAAGACATAGCGGTGGAGAACGAACCGAAGCCCTGTAAAACAGGATGGGAATGCTAAAAAGAGCGTCAACACCCCAATAGTGAGGAGCCTAACCGTGCCTGAACGAAACGAGAATTGCCCCTGCGCCAACAAAGCCTGTCCGAGACACGGGCTTTGCAAAGAATGCGGCGAGGCGCACAAAGGCAAAACCTTCTGCAAGAGTCCAAAATGGAAGCAAAGGCTTGTTCGGTTCTTTGCCGGACGAAAGGAGAACGCCGATGAGTGAAAAATGCCGCTGCCCTTGGGGCGGCACAGCCGACGCGCTCATGCGCGAATATCACGACACCCAGTGGGGAAAGCCCTGCCACGACGAGCGCGAGCTGTTTGAAATGCTGATTCTGGAGGGCGCACAGGCGGGCTTATCGTGGTCGTGCGTGCTCAATAAGCGCGAGAATTACCGCGCCGCCTTTGACAATTTTGACGCGGCGAGGGTTGCGGCGTACGGTGAAGCTAAAGTGGCGGAGCTGCTGCAAAACCCCGGAATTATCCGCAATCGCCTAAAAATCAGCGCCGCCGTCACAAACGCGCGGCTTGTTTTGCAGCTTGGCGGACTGGATAAATTTCTGTGGGCATATGTGGACGGCAAGCCAATCGTGAGCCGCTTGGAGCGGCAGGAGGACATGCCCGCAGCCTCGCCGCTGTCCGACAAAATCAGCCGAGATATGAAAAAGCTGGGCTTCAAATTTGTCGGCAGCACGATAATTTACAGCTACATGCAGGCGATCGGAATGGTCAACGACCACATGACGTGGTGTGGTTTCAGAGACTAGGAGCCTGGACTATCAGCCATACTTCAGTTTACCGCACCTCGCGCCGTGAATATGTGATAACGCCGGCAACTGCTGTCACAGCTGCCGCAGCCGTGACGGCAATAAACGGGGCGGCACTAAACGCCTCAATGGGTAATCCGGCAACGCGCCGAACGCCGTAGCTTTAACTGAAACGGGCGGTAAATCCATCATGCGTCCCAGGCAAACTACAAAAAATGGCAGCCCGAAATAACCACGCAAAAGCGGAGTCTGCTTTGGCGGCAGCCCGGTCATCAGGACACAGAGCTCCGCAAGCAGCCAAATTCCCGGCAGCTTAACAAGCCCCGCCGCCATGATATCCGAAAAGGCGAAGGGCTGCGCTGTCACAGAGCTTGACAAAGCTTTCTGCGCGCAAGAAAAAGCAGACTGAGGCGGCGGTGAATTAGCTTGACATTTCATCATCCGGCTGATACAATCACACTAACAAACAACTTCGGAGGAACCTCCTATGCCGCGCACCGTTGATACAGCTCTGCTTGACCAAATAGAACAAATCCGACTTTCAGAAAACAATCTCCGCTGGCGCGAGGCAATGAAGGCCTCCGGCTGGGCAATTTATGCCGACCGCGAGCGATGGACGGCAGCCTCGTGGCTTGAAACAGAGGGCGAGAATATTGAGCTGCGCCGCGCGAAGCTTTTGGCAAAGGTTCTTGACAACGTCGAGATAAAAATACACCCGTTTGACGAGATTGTCGGTCGCCCGACGCCCGGAGTTATCGGCTGCGCCACGAGTATCGACGTTTGCGGCGACTATATGCCCGCTATCTGGAACGACACGGGCAGCGTGGACGCGACGCTTGACGCAAGCGTTCAGCTGTCGGCCGCGGATGTTGAGCTTCTGCGCGCGGCCGCCCGGGTTTTTTCCGGAAAGGCCGCGCAGGACGTTACCTACCGCGGGTGGGAGCAGGTCGTCGGTTCTTGGGCGCGCGACGCGGAGGCCGCAAAACTTAAGGATCCGACGCTGGATTCCGCAATCTTCGGGCAGTCTACCTCCGTTTTGTGCTGGGACAAGATACTGAAAACCGGTCTGCGCGGGTATATCGCGGAATGTCAGGCGAAAATCGACGAATTCATCGCTTCCGGAGACACGAAAATCGACAGGCTGTATTTCTGGCGGGCTTCTGTCATCGTGCTTGAGGCTGTGATCCGCCACGCTAACAGGTATGCCGATTTGGCCGAAAAAATGGCCGAGGGTGAGCCGGAGGGCGAATATAAATCGCGGCTGCTCTCGATTGCCGATGTCTGCCGCCGCGTGCCGGAGCACCCCGCGAGAAATATGCACGAGGCGCTGCAGGCGATGGTAATCTGCAACGTGTCCAAAATGCTGGAGCACCCCATGCAGAACAACTGCCACTGGGGACGCGCCGACCAATTTCTGTACACGTATTTTATCGCCGACCTCAAAAACGGCGTGCCGCTCGAGAAAATCGCGTCTCAGCTTGCGGACGTAATCGGACGCTGGGGTACGCAGACCTTTGTTTCGTCCGCCTCTCAAAAGGAGTCGCACCAGATAAACTTCGGTATTAACAGCGTTATGATCGGCGGCAAAAACGCGCAAAATACCGACACCGCAAACGAACTGAGCGGGTTGTTTTTGCACCTCGTCGGGCTTTTGGGACTGTCTTCGCCGACGGTTTGCCTGCGCTGGAACCGCGACGTGCCGGAGTGGCTTATGGAAATGGCAATCCGCACGAATATGGCGACAAAGGGCGGCATTCCGCTGTTTGAAAACGACGAGATTGTTGTTGAAAGCTACGTGCGGGACGGCATTTCCCGCGAGGAGGCCGTCGAGTGGCACAGTCTCGGCTGCGTGTACCCGGCGCTGCCGACGCGCGCGGAGCATTATGGCGCGGAGGGCGTCGCGGCGTTCAACCTAGCGGGGCTTTTGCACCTGACACTGCACAACGGAGTTGACATTAACGGCAAGCAGACGGGACTGCCTACAGGCGACCCGCGCGGGTTTGCGTCCTTTGAGGAGCTGTACGGCGCGTTTTTGAAGCAGCACCGCTTTTTGTCGCACAGGATATTCCGCCTCGGAGCGATGGCGCGCGACCTGCAGCAGGAAGCGCTGCGGCTGCCGCTTTTGTCGGTTCTCGGCCTTGAGGCAAGTCTGCCGCTCGGACAGGACGTGCTTGTTCCGCACCCGGACTATTCGCTGTACGGGGTATCTGACCGCGCGATAATAGACGCGGCGGATTCTATGACGGCAATCAAAAAGCTTGTTTTTGAGGACAAAAGGCTGACGATGGACGAGCTTATTTCGGCGCTTGACAGCGACTTTCAGGGCAGGGGAGGGGAGCTTGTCCGTCAGCTGTGCCTGAACGCGCCGAAATATGGCAACGCGGACGACTGCGCGGACGAGCTTGTGCGCCGTGTTTCCGAGGACTCCGCCGCGATAATCCGCGAGTACGACAACTCGCCCTTCCCGCAGCTGATTATATCGCGTGAGGGCTTAGCCTGGCATTTTTACGGCGGGCTCGGCGTCGGCGCGCTGCCGAACGGGCGCAACGCTTTTGAGCCGCTGTGCGACGGGGCGGTGTCTCCCATGCGCGGCGCGGACAAAAACGGCCCGACGGCGGTACTGAACTCAGCGCTTGGCGCCGATTTTTCGGGAGTTTCGTATTCGTCGGTGCTAAACCAAAAGTTCTCGTCCACGATCCTTGAAAGTCCGGACAGTATGAAGAAGCTTATCGCTTACACGAACACGTACATGCAGAGCGGAGGCTCGCACATTCAGTACAACATTGTAGACTCCGAGGAGCTGAAAACCGCGAAAACGGAGCCTGAGCGCCACTCTGACCTTGTAGTGCGAATCGGCGGATTTTCCGCGTATTTTGTGCAGCTGTCGCCGTCTATTCAGGACGATGTGATTTTCAGGAGCGAGTTTAATATTTAGGCGGCGCATGAAACGCGGGAGCTTAACAAAAACAGCTGTGCTGAGCGTTTTAGCGGTGGCAATTGTGCTTGCGGCGGCACTTGGCGGCTGCTTCGGTGCCGCCGAACTGCCTGCGTCCGCGCCGAATGGGATTACGGCTGCGCCGCCGGCACCCGCGTTACCGACAGCCGAGGTTCACGGCGACGATATGATAAAAGACCTGTTTGAGCGGAAAAAAAGAGACGTTTTAGTCTCCGGAGAGGGCATTGTTGTGCGTCTGCTGGATGACGACGTCTCGGGCGACCGCCACCAGCGGTTTATACTTGAGCTGGAAAGCGGGCAAACGCTGCTTGTGGCGCACAATATTGACATAGCACCGAGGCTTGACGGCCTCGCGCCCGGCGATACCGTAGTGTTTTGCGGGGAGTACATCTGGACAGAAAAGGGCGGCACGGTGCACTGGACGCACCGCGACCCGGACGGGTCGTCGTCAGGCGGCTGGCTGGAGTGGAACGGGGTTGTGTATCGGTGATTACAGAATAAAAACCGCGCAGATCATCTGCGCGGTTTTTTTATTCGGGAATCCATCCGGCAAGCTAAACGCACGCACGCCCTACGAAATCAAATCGTGGTAAACTCGGAATAGAGTATATTCAGGTCCTGCGCATTCTGTGGTCGTGTCATAATACTGCGTTATTGTGCCGTCTTCTAAATAAAGCCTGACAGCAAACGCCACTACAACACTGTCGTATTTCAGTGCTTCTTTTCCGGTAATAGCGGTGTTTACGATCCGGCCTATAATGCTCGAAGCCTCACCAACGCTAAAGGTCACAGGCTGCTGCTCTATTGCAGCATACTCTGACACGGGGTTGTACAACCTGTCCTTGTATTCCTCAAAATTCTCCTTTGTTACCATCACGTAATCAGGATTGAGAGGAATCACTTCAGCTTTTTCCAACGCGGCCTTTGGTTCAAAGCTCGTCCAAATAGTAGCCGTGCCGTCAAAGAAATACAGCGGATGATAAAGCCCGAGCCCGGTAGGAACTACAGCGTCTTCATAGCCGGGCAAATCAGGCAGCTCAACGGGAATTATATTGAAATGGTCAAACGTGAATTCTACGTCTTGCATAGTCAGGCTTTCGATGACAATATTATCGGTCACGTTCTCACCCGATACAACTATATTCATTGTGAGCAAATAGCCCGTGTTTATGTAAGGCGCAAGCCGCCACTTTTGCGCAAGGCTCGCCTTAATATTTTCGCTTTGCCCGTCGCCGTAAACATAATTTTCCGCCCACACAAGGTCGTCGTACAAACCGCTCGGCACCGCGTCCCTGATGGGCATTTGAGTGACAGTGACATGCGTTCCGTTAAGCGCCGCTGTGTTTTTGCCTGTTGCCGCAAGCTCGGAGCCGATAAAATATTCGCCGTTTTTTATCGGGCTTTTTTGGCTGCTGATTCTTGTTATCACAACCTGACTGCGTACAGCTCCGGAGTCTTTGGCGACATAAAGGTCAAAATACGGCTTAGAGTAATACTCGAATTTTGGAAAGCGCAAATAATAAGCCGCTGTTGTAACAAGCGCGCACAGCACTAATGCCGCAAGCACAGCGGCTAAAATTCTTTTGCCTTTTGTGTCAAAAAGCTTTTCTCGAATTTTTCTCATGGGAACTCCAATATTATTATGCTGCCGTACAGGTTATAAGCGCAAAATGCGCTCATAACCTGTACGGCGGTTTCATTTTAGGGCAAATCTATCTACTGTAATCCGTTGTGCCTGTTTTATTGCTTGATATCCACAGAAAATAGCTCGCCGGCGCCTGAGAATGCCTGTTTGTGT
Source organism: Oscillospiraceae bacterium (assembly GCA_031272845.1). GTDB lineage: Bacteria > Bacillota > Clostridia > Oscillospirales > Oscillospiraceae > JAIRRO01. The sequence goes on along the minus strand of JAISTA010000238.1, from coordinate 52 downwards.
CAACGCGCGTGCCGTATCCTGTTGTTGTTGTTTTACTCTGCACTACACCATT
>JAISTA010000139.1 GCA_031272845.1 Oscillospiraceae bacterium | reverse complement strand
AAGCGTCGTGCCGATTTGCACTCCGCTTGCGCCTAACGCAAGCGCGGCAAGCATTTGCGCTCCGCTTGCGATTCCGCCGGCCGCGATTACCGGAATTTTGACCGCGTTCACGATCTGCGGAACAAGCGCCATGGTGGTCAGCTCCCCGACGTGTCCGCCGCTTTCCGTGCCCTCCGCGATTACTCCGTCCGCGCCCTGCGACTCAACGCGCTTCGCGATCGCGGCCGCCGCCACGACAGGCAGCACAAGCGCTCCCGCCGCTTTCCAGCCCGGAATGTACTTTCCCGGCATTCCCGCGCCCGTCGTGATTACCCGAACGCGCTCCCGGCACAGCAGCTCCGCGATTTCGTCCGCCTGCGGATGCATAAGCATAAGGTTCACGCCGAACGGTTTGTCGGTCAGCGACCGGCAGGTGTGTATATGCGCGCTTATCGCAACCGGAGAGTAGCCTCCGGTTGCGATAAGCCCCAGCCCGCCCGCATTCGAAATCGCGGCGGCAAACTCACCCGTCGCGATATTTGCCATTCCGCCCTGAATTATCGGATATTTGATTCCGAGCAATTGCCGCAAATCAGTCATTGTATTTGATCTCCTCGCTTTGAGTGAAGTACGCGGAGGCGTAGGTCAGCCCTCCGCCGAACGCGGCCATAACAATTCGGTTGCCGGCATTTACCTTTCCGGAACGGAAGAGGTCGTCAAGCGCGACAGCGCACGTCGCCGAAGAGGTATTTCCGTGATTTTCGATGTTTATTACGCATTTTTCAGGTGTTATGCCAAGCTTTCTCACAATTCCGTCGATAATCCGCCGGTTTGCCTGATGAAAAATGAAGTGATTCACGCTGTCCACCTCGGCGCAGGCGCGGGTCAGCGTGCGCTTTACGCTCTCGGAGCAGGTTTCTATTGCAAACCGGAAAACCTCCTGCCCGTTCATCGCGATCGCGCCGGGCTCCGCGTCACGCGGCCTCGGCATAAACGGATTGTTGCAGAGGTACTGCGCGCGGCAGCTAAGCAGCTCCGCGTTGCCGACAGCGCCGCAGTCAGACGCAAATGTGCCCGCCGCGTCGCGGCGGATTACCGCAGCGCCCGCGCCGTCGCCGAACAGAACGCACGTGGCGCGGTCGGTGTAGTCCGTCACGCGCGAGAGCATCTCCGCGCCGATAATAAGCGCGGTGCGTCCGGGCATATCCGCAAGCAGCGTGTGCGCCGTTTTCATCGCCATAACAAACCCGCTGCACGCACAGTTTATATCTATCGCGGCAATGTCCGTCGGCAGTCCCAAATCGCGCTGGAGCAGGCAGGACAGAGACGGCGTGAGGTAATCCGGCGTAATTGTCGCGGCAATTACCGCACCGATTTTAGAGCGGTCCAGCCCGTCCAGAGCTTTTTGTGCGGCGGCAGTCGCCATTGAAAGCGTCGTTTCGCTTTCCGCCGCGATCGCCCTTGATAAAATTCCGGTGCGCAGCTTAATCCACTCGCTGTCCGTATCCACGATGGTTTCCAGCATTTTATTTGTCAGGGCAAACGGCGGCGTGTAGCTGCCGGTGCCCAGTATCGTTAATCCGTTCATCTTGCTCCTATACTATTTGCCTATAACGCGGTACTTCTGATAGCGGCGTTCAAGCAGCTGCGCCTCAGAAAGCCTTAACAAATCGCCGAGCTCCGAGCGCACGCGGTCGCGCACTCTGCCGATAACCACCTCCGGCGTTTCGGACGCGCCGCCCTCAGGCTCCTCTATTACAAAGTCCGCGATTTTGTGCTCAAGAAGGTCTGCGGCAGTCAGCTTCATTACCTCGCTTGCCTCTGCGGCGCGGGACGCGTCCTTCCACAAAATCGACGCGAAGCCCTCCGCCGACAGCACGGATAAAACCGCGTTTTCCAGCATTATTATTCGGTCGGCAACTCCAAGCGCAATCGCTCCGCCGGAGCCGCCCTCTCCGATTACGACCGTGATTATCGGAATCGGCGCCGCGCTCATTTGGTACAGGCACTCCGCGATTGCCATTCCCTGCCCGCGCTCCTCCGCGCTTTTTCCCGGATACGCTCCGGGCGTATCGATAAACGTAATCAGCGGTCTGCGGAACTTGACCGCCTGCGCCAGGCACCGCTGGAGCTTCCTGTAGCCGTCCGGCTGCGCCATTCCGAAATTGCGCCGCACGCGCTCCTCAATCGTGCGCCCCCGGCAGGTCGCCGCGACTGATACGGCAAGCTCGCGCGAATCCGGCAGCTCAAGCTTGCCGATCCCGCAAATCACCGCGCCGTCGTCTCCGTACGCGCGGTCGCCGTGAACCTCGAAAAAGTCGCCGCAAATCGCCGCGATATATTCGAGCGCGCCGGGACGCTTCGCATCCCGCGCCATTTTTACGCGCTCATACGCCGGAATTTGTTTTTTCATAACGCAGCTCCTCCGCTGTGCAGCATCAGCAGCCTTGCCAGCGTTGCGCGCATTTCTTTTCGCGGCACAATCGCGTCCACAAACCCGTGCTCTAGCTGAAATTCGCTGCGCTGAAAGCCCTCCGGCAGCTTTTCGCCGATGGTTTGTTCGATAACGCGCGGCCCGGCAAAGCCGAACAGCGCGCCCGGCTCCGCGATTATAATATCTCCGAGAGACGCAAAGCTTGCGGTAATTCCGCCCGTCGTCGGATTTGTGACGTATGAAATAAACAGCCCTCCCGCGTCGGAGAACCGCCTGATTGCCGCGGAGGTCTTGATCATCTGCATCAGCGAGTAAATTCCCTCCTGCATTCGCGCTCCGCCGCCCGCGCTGAAGATGATCAGCGGCAGCCGCTCTGACTGCGCAAGCTCCGCCGCAAGCGTTATCTTCTCCCCGACCGCCGTACCCATACTGCCCATCATAAACTTTATGTCTATCGCGGCGCAGACTGCTCCGAAGCCTCCGATTTTACCTGTCACGCACAGACACGCCTCCGAAAGACCCGACCTTGACACCTGCTCCGCAAGCTTCTTTGAGTAGCCGGGAAAGCCGAGCACGTCGCGCGGCGCGATTTCGGTAAACCGTTCCTCAAACTGCCCGCCGTCGAACAGCTTTAACAGCCGCTCCTTTGCGGGAATATACAAATGCGCCCCGCACTGCGAACAAACGTACATAGCGTCCGCAAGCGCGGAGAGCTCGTGCTCAGCCTTGCAATGCTTGCACGTAATATTCTGCTGCGCGGCGGATTTCTTCTTGCCAACGGACTGCCGCAGAGCTTTCAAAAAATCTAAAGCGCGCTTGCGCTCAGAAAAAGGGTTTGGCATTATTTACTCCATATTTAAGGTTCCGTACTCGGCGTTTTCCAATATTCCGGTGTCATAGCTTCCGGTCAGGAATTCCCGATTGTACAGCACCATATACAGCTGTCCCAGGTTCGTTTTTACGCCGCGCACGATAAGCTCCTCAAGCGCGCGCCGCATACGGTAAACCGCCTCGTTGCGCGTTTTGCCGTGTGCTATAATCTTTGCCAGCATAGAATCGTAGTACGGCGGCACGCGGCACCCCGGAAAAATCGCCGTATCCACCCGAATGCCGAAGCCGCCCGGCAAATGCACAAAATCGATCGTTCCCGGCGAGGGCATAAAGCCGTTTTCGGGATCCTCCGCGCACAGCCGGCATTCTATTGCGTGGCCGGTAATCGCAATGTCGCTCTGCGCCGCGCTCAGCTCCAGCCCGGACGCGACGCGTATTTGTTCCCGCACCAAATCAAAGCCTGTAACGGCCTCCGTAACCGGGTGCTCGACCTGCAGGCGCGTATTCATTTCGATAAAATAGACGCTCTCGTCCGGCGCAAGCACGAACTCAACAGTGCCCGCGTTTTCGTAGTTCACGGCCTTCGCCGCACGTACGGCATACTCCGTAAATTTCGCGCGAAGCTCCGCGCTCACCGCCTTTGACGGCGCTTCCTCAAGTATCTTCTGGCTGCGCCGCTGTACGGAGCACTCGCGCTCCCCGAGGCTCAGTACGTTTCCGTGCCTGTCGGCAATCAGCTGAACCTCGATATGCCTAGGATTCAGAATCAGCTTTTCGATATACAGCTCGTCGCTGCCAAACGCGGCAAGAGCCTCCGCGCCCGCTTCCGAAAACGCGGCTTCAAGCGATTGCTCGTCGTCGGCGCGGCGCATACCGCGTCCGCCGCCGCCGGCGGACGCCTTTACCAGCACGGGGTAGCCAATTCGTGCCGCCTCCGCTTTCGCCTCCGGCAGCGTCGCCACGACCCCGTCAGAGCCCGGCACGGTCGGAACTCCGCACTCGCGCATAATACGCTTTGCGGTAGCCTTATCGCCTAAGGAGCGAATCGCGTCGGCGCTCGGTCCTATAAAAATCAGTCCCGCGTCTTTGACGCGCTCCGCAAACTCCGCGTTTTCGGACAGGAATCCGTAGCCGGGATGGATCGCGTCGCAGTCCGTTTTCAGCGCGGCCTCGATAATATTCGCCTGATTCATGTAGCTTTCGGAGGCTCTCGCGGGCCCAATACAAACGGATTTTGTCGCAAGCGAGGCAAACTGCGCGTCGCGGTCTGCCTCGCTGAAAACCGTAACCATTTCGATATTCATATCGCGGCAGGCGCGAATTATCCGCACGGCAATCTCTCCGCGATTCGCCACCAGAACGCGGCGAATCATTCGGCAAGCTCCAAAACGACGAGTTTCGCGCCGAATTCCGCCAAGCCGCCGTCCGTGAACGCGATTTCTACAACCTTGCCATTACACGGAGCGGGAATCTCGCTGAAAATCTTCATCGCCTCGATGACGCACAGCGCGTCGCCCTCACGAACCTCGTCGCCCACCGCAACGAGCGGGGGCTTTCCCGGTTCCCGCGCGCCGTACACGGTTCCGACAACCGGCGCCGTTACAGTAACGGTCTTGCCCGTCGCCGGAGACGCCGCCGCCGCCGGCGCTTCCTCTGCGGGCGCAGCTATATGTAACGCGGGCGAGCTTGACGATGATTTGGACAGCGAAAGCTCGAACTCGCTGTCTTTATACGTCAGCGAGTTCAGTCTTGAGCCTTCAAGCAGCTCCGCAAGCTGTTTTACCGCCGCAAGATTCATACGTTCGCGTTCACCAGCGTTACAATGTCGCCGACCGTCTGAATTTCAGCCATTTTTTCCTCGTTGATGGAGATTCCGAACGCGTCCTCAATCGCCATTACAAGCTCCACAACTGCCAGCGAGTCCGCGCCGAGATCCTCCTTGATATTTGTGTCCTCATTCACGGCGCTTTCAGCGCAGCCGAGTGTGTTAACGATAATCTCGCGTATTTGATCGAACTTTTCCATAATAGATAACTCCTTTTAGGTTACTACAAAATATTTAATAAAAAATATTGTAGTAATATTAGCACAGGTCAGAGGTGTTGTCAAGAGCTTTTTCGGAAAAAAATAATTAAGTATCTGTCGTTGTATAACTGACACTTGACAATGCGAATAAAAGGACGTATACTTGCATACATTGATAAAAACATGGCAAAACTATCTATACAGCTTTACAAACGAGCAGTATATTGATTGTTTAGCGTAGAAAAAGACAAGGAGGCCATTAAGATGGACTACATTGCTCTCTCACAATTATATTACTCAGACCGCAAAGCATATGATGCGCTGTTGCAGCAACGCCTGTCCGGCGAAACAACGATTCATCTTGATTTCCAGGTGTCCGGGAACCCGGCATTTTTCGTCAAAACTCCGGAATTATTAGAAGCTGTGCTGCGGATAGAGCGTGCGGATAAGAATGTTAGGTCTATAGTGCTTCCAGGTGTGGCACAGGAGCAGTTTATTTCAAAATGTTTAATAGACGAGGTCGTTGTCACAAACAGCATTGAGGGTGTGCACAGCACGCGGCGGGAAATCAGCGATATTTTATCTAAGCTCGAAACCGACGATAAACGCAGAAAATTTAAAGGAATTGTCAGAAAATACTATATGCTGACAAAGGAAGACTCGGTTTCGCTTAACACGTGTGAAGATATTCGCGCGATTTACGATGAGCTTGTCTTACATGAAATTAGCGAAGCAAACGCAAAAGATACTCCTGACGGAAAACTGTTTCGCAAAGACAGCGTCAGCGTATACTCGGAAACTCAAAAAGAGATTCACAGGGGCGTTTACCCTGAACAAGAGATAATTGACGCAATGAACAGGGCGCTTGCAATTCTAAATACGAAAGAGATTGATATTCTATTTAGGATTGCTCTTTTTCACTATTTCTTTGGCTACATCCACCCGTTTTACGACGGCAACGGCAGAACAAGCCGGTTTATAAGCAGTTACCTGCTGTCAAGAGAGCTGCACCCCATCCTTGGGTACAGAATCTCGTTTACGGTTAAGGAAAAAATCAGGCGTTACTATGAGGCGTTTAAGATTTGCAACGACCCAAACAACAAGGGCGACTTAACTCCGTTCCTTTTAATGTTTATGGACATTGTTGAGAAATCAATTGAACAGCTCGAAAAGGCACTTCGCGGCCGACTTGAAAAGTTAGAAAGCTATGCCGATAAAATTTCGCGGCTGCCTAAAATTGTAGACAAAAGTGGCTTCAATTACAAAATTTATGATGTGTTAGTATTGGCAGGGTTGTTTGCAGAAGCTGGCATTTCGACAACGGATATGCTTAACTATTTAGAAGTCTCAAGATCAACATTGCGCAGGTACTTAAAGTGTACTGCATCCCACAATCTGTTGGTTGTTAAGACAGTTGGCCATGTAAAGTACTACAGCCTTGACCTGCGGCAGCTCGACGAAATGTAGTAGACGCACCCCAAAATTTTGATTTTACGCAAAACGCTCTGAAGTTATAATAACTCAGAGCGTTTGTTTTGAAAGATTTGACGAAAAAGATGCGTTCCGTCTGCTGGCGGGGTTAGTGAAAAGTGAAAAGAGAAGAGTGAAAAGTACAAAACTTGCCCTTAAAA
>JAISTA010000115.1 GCA_031272845.1 Oscillospiraceae bacterium | reverse complement strand
TATTTTTCGTATTGAATACAATACTAAAAACCTTAACAGAGACCTGCTGCTTTGGAAGCTGCACGGACAGGAAAAGCCTGCGGACATACCACCAAGGGACAATTTGCTGACCGCTCTTTTGGAGACTGCGGAAAAACACGGCTATATCATAGCAATTAAGCCCTTTGACGACAGCTTTGAGCCTATTGAAGGCTTTGTCGGCGAATTTGACGATGAGCAGGTCGTCATAAATAACGTTGATTATTACGGAAACGCCGATGGCGCCAGTATTGTGGCGCTTGCGGATATTGCGCTGATTCGCGCGAATTCTTATCCGCAAAGAATGCTCAAGGAGCTTTATCTGGGGGGTGTTGACACTATTCTGAAATAGTCGGTTTCAAGAAAAATTTTGAGCGATTTTCGGTGAGGAGGACGCAGGCGGGCTGACGCCCTCCAAGGACGACGAGCCGAAAAGCGCCAAAATTTGCTTGAAAACGGCTTTGAATGGGTAGTGTCAGCACCCCCTGGCAAAGCTCGGCACGAGTACCGCAACTTAAAGCTGCGCCGCAATTCCGGCCTTAACACAGCAAAACTGCGCTCCGGCGCGTCAAAATCCACACAAAAAGAGAGAACTATGCCTGCCGATACACCGATGATGAAGCAATATATGGAGCTAAAGCAGCGCAGCGGAGACTGTCTGCTTTTCTTCCGTCTCGGCGACTTCTATGAGATGTTCGGCGAAGACGCCGTGCGCGTTTCGAAGGACTTAAACCTAACGCTTACAACTCGGGACAAAACGGCGCCGGATGAGGAGCGCGTTCCGATGTGCGGCGTGCCGCACCACTCGGCGCAAAGCTACATAGCGCGGCTTTTGGCTAAGGGCTACCGCGTTGCGATTGCGGAGCAGCTTGAGGATCCTGCGACCGCAAAGGGACTTGTCGACCGCGGAATAATCCGCATTATCTCACCCGGGACCGTCACGGAAAGCGAAATGCTGGACGACGGTGCGGCAAATATCCTGCTCGCCGTCTCTAAGCAGGACGAAACCTTTTACGCCGCCTGGACGGACGTTTCAACGCTCAAGGGCGGCAGCCGCTCGCTCTACGACCCGGCTGATTTGCGCTCGCTTATGGCGAGGCTTCAGCCGCGCGAGGTTCTGCTGGACGGATTTTTCCGCGAGCAGGACGCGTTTTTGCAGTTTGTCGCGACGCGGCTCTCGTGTGTGTATTCCATACGGCACGACCTGTTCTCATCCGCAAATGAGTTTGATAATCCGGCAAAATCCGCGCTGTTTGAGTACATAAAGGAAGCAAAGCTTGAATGCTTCGGAAACCTTATATTTGACCATGACGACGACGGCGCGCGGATGACAATTTCGGCGGATACCGTCCGCTCGCTTGAGCTTGTGCGCTCCGTTTCGGGAGACTACCAAAACAGTCTGCTTTGGGCGATTGACAAGACAAAAACCGCAATCGGCAGGCGAAAGCTGCGCGAGTGGCTTCTCGCTCCCCTGCTCTCCTCCGCAAAAATATTAAAGCGTCAGGCGGCGGTGCGCGAGCTGCTGGATTCCGCCGTTTTGCGCATGGAGCTGCAAAGGAGCCTGCAGCGAGTGTCTGACCTTGAGCGGCTTTGCGGGCGGGTGCTCTCGCGCCGTGCCGCTCCGAATGAGGTTGCGGCAATCGCGTCGTCTCTTGAATCGGCGCTTGAGATAAAGAATCTGCTGACGGGCAGAGCCTCCCCCGCGCTATCGCAAATCGCGGAGCTTGACACGGCTGACGAGACCGCCGACAAAATACGCGCCGTTTTAATCGATTCTCCGCCCGCTAACACAAACACTCCCGGCTTCATAAGGCCCGGCGTTGCCCACGAGCTTGACGATCTGCGCTCCGCCCAGGAAAACGGCGCGGCGCGCATTGCGGAATACGAGTCGCGGCAGCGTGATATGACCGGACTGCGCGTGCGCGTGCAGTACAACCGCGCGGCGGGATATTTCATTGAGCTTCCGCGCTCAAAGGGCGGCCAAATTCCGTCTGAATACCGCCGCACGCAAACGCTGACAAATGTTGAGCGCTATACGACAGACGAGCTAAAGCTGCTGGAGTCCGAGATTCTTTCGGCTGAGAGCCGCGCGGCGGAGCTTGAGCTGAACATCTACGCGGAGCTGCTTGCCGAGCTTCGTGAAAGGTCCGAGGAGCTGCGCCGCTTGGCTGACGCGCTGTCTGAGCTGGACGTTTACTGCTCGTTCGCACACTGCGCCTCCGAGCATGGATACGTTTGCCCTGAAATTACGCTCGGCAAGGAAATCCGCATTTCGCAGGGACGGCACCCTGTGCTTGAACGCACGTCAATCGCCGGCGGCTTTGTGCCGAACGACACGGTTTTGACCGAAGGCTGCCCCGTCGCCGTCATCACAGGGCCGAATATGGCCGGAAAAAGCACCTTTATGCGCCAGACAGCCCTTATTGTGCTGCTTGCGCAGTCCGGATCCTTCGTCCCGGCAAAAAACGCCGAAATCGGCCTGTGTGACAGAATTTTTACCCGAATCGGAGCTTCTGACAATCTCGCGGGCGGCAAGTCTACGTTTATGGTCGAGATGAGCGAGGCGGCGGAAATTTTGACCTGCGCAACGGAGCGCAGTCTTGTTATACTCGACGAAATCGGACGCGGCACCTCAACGGAGGACGGCGTTGCGATCGCCCGCGCGATACTTGAGTTTTGCGCGGGAATAAAAACACTCGGCGCGAGGACAATGTTTTCGACGCACTACCACGAGCTCGGCGGACTGGACGAGGAGATTCCCGGCGTCGTCTCCTACGCGATGACGGCCAATAAGCGCGGCGGGGACTTGATTTTTTCACGCAAGATGATTCGCGGAACAGCAAAAAGCAGCTACGGCATTGAGGTCGCGAGTCTTGCGGGCGTTCCTGAAAACGTGATTCGCCGCTCAAAGGAGCTTATCGAGCTGGGGCGCGAAAAGCAAACATCAATTGCGGCGCCCGATACGGACGCGGAGGGCTTCGGCGAGCAGAGCGAGGCGCTTGTTCCGCGCCAGCTGTCGCTTGAGAATGACGTTGGCGAGCGTCTATTGGAGCTTCTGCGCGGAACGGACGTTAATACGCTGAGTCCGATTGAGGCGCTGAACCTTGTTTGGCAGATGAAAGAGAGCCTTTAGATTTACACGTAAAAAACGTTTTGCTAAATACTGGCGTTTTGCTTGACAAAGCGCCGATATTTTTTTATACTGATTGTAATTGTTTCGACAATATTTGTTATACTTTTATAGTATAGTCAATTAACTTGAAAAACGGCTCGGCTTTACGGTCTATTTTCCGTATTGCTGCGTCGTCGTCCTTGCCGGGTTACGACACGCCTGCGTCCTCCTCCTGGCAATGCAAAAAATATCCGCGCAAATCCAAACCGCTTTTCAAGTTAATTGACTATAAATTCGAATAGCATAGCCAATTGATTACACGTCCTGTGCAAATCCCCCTGCTCTCACAGGG
>JAISTA010000093.1 GCA_031272845.1 Oscillospiraceae bacterium | reverse complement strand
AGACGTACGCACCCGAGGTACCAATGCCGGACGAGTACATCGGTCTGACGCAAAATACGGCGGCGTACCAAACAAGGGACGTCGAGGACGCCGTCCCCTACGGAAACGTTGCGGCAACGGAGTACGTAACCGCACCGCAAGAAACACCAACCGCAACCACAACACCTACCGCGCCGGGACACGCACCAGTCTCCAGCACAACATGCGGCAGCGATCGTAGCAGTACCGTCCTTCTGGTTGGCACCCCCACCGCAGTTCGCGCACACCAGCTATCCGACCTAAGTCTTTAGCGCCGCACAGGCGTCGCCCCTGTGTGCGGCGGTGCTGAAGCATTCGCCGCGACCACCGCACTTCTCGCGGCGTGGGCACACACCTGCTTGCAGCTAACCCGTCTGCCCGGCATAAAAAAAGATTTGCTTCTTTCTAAAAGAAGTCGCCCCTTTTTGGGGACGATGTCCGGCGAAGCGGAAAAAGTAACCGCCCGCCGCGCAGGCGTTCTAGCTTCGCATAGAAGAGCAGCCGAGTCCCAATTTCAAACCCCGCACCCCGCACCCAAACAGAGAACTTTTTGTTCCCGCCGATAGTTGTATGTTTAAAAGAACACTCACACCGCCGCCCCCCCTCCTCGTTAAAAAAACACCGTCACCCCTTGCATTCCGTTTCCTTTTATGTTGCAATGAATAAATAATATTGGTATTCACCACCCTAACATATTAAGGAGACATTATTATGCACAAGATTTTTTCCGAAAAACGCGCCTTTCGCGGTATTGCCGCGCTTTTGGCCGCCGTTATGCTTGCGGTTATGCTGCCCGCTTCCGTTTTTGCGGCGGAGCCGGCGGCTGACAGCTTCTGGCAGACGCTTGCGGAGGCCGGGCAGACGCAAAAGCCCGCCGGCTCCGGCAACCGCGAGGCGCGGAACCCGGACATTGCAGCGGCGATACCGCCGGAAGCCGGTCCGCTTTCAGACCCCGCGCCTGTCAAGACAATCTGGATTTCCGAAACATACGGATCCGGCGTCGAGATCCCGTTTGACGCAACCGGCGCGGCGGCGCAGGGTGCGGGCTGGAGCTGGAACGCCGCCTCTAAAACCCTTACGGTTACGGGAAACCTGTACGATGTCTATTTTTATTCCGACACGCCCGAATCAGCGACGCTGAAATACAGCGCAAACGTCACTGTCGTTGGGGTCGGCGGATATTATGTCGATCTTACGGTTGAGGGAACAGGCAAGAGCGGCGCAACGCTCACTGCGGCGTATGTCGAAACCTATGACGCAGACTTAACAGTTCAAAACGCGAAAATTGACATAAAATCGCTTGACGGCGATAGCTGTAGTGAGGAGGTCGCGGCTATAGACCGCGACGGAGAGCCTAACCAAAACCTGACGATAAAGAGCAGCACAATCACGCTGTACGGCCCGGGAGCCACTGATACGTTTTACTTCGGAGACTATGTGTATAGCGACGGCTCGGCCGCGATAACAGACAGCCTCATAACAGCAACCGGAATTGAAGCGAGTATTTATTCTGATACTGCTATGGAAATCAAAAACAGCGTTATAAATATTGCCGGAGACGATTCGGGAATAAGCGCAGGCGAGGGGTTAAACATAAAGGACAGCGCCGTTAATGTAGAAGGAGAGGGCGCGGGTATTGGGAGCGCGGGCGGCCTTAATATTGCCGACAGCGCTGTCAGCGCAAAGGGCAGCAGGGGCGGCGGCATTTATTCTATTATTATAAACTTTGACGGAGACATCCTGATTGAGGGAAAGAGCGATGTCCGCGTTCAGCACGGACTCGCCGCCTATTACGGCAGCCTTACGGTTAACCTCAGCTACGGCGGGCGCGTTGAGGTGGGAGACGAGACCGGTCCGGGCAGCGCGCTCTTTTGCTTAAACACAACGAACGCAAAGAAGATTACTTTAGGCAAGGATGTTGAGATAACGGAACCGGCGGACGGCAAAATCGACGTTATTGAAATCGGGGTTGGCCAATATGTAACCTCCGTGATGACAGTAATTTCAGGTTCGGTCAATCTTGCGCCGCACGTTGTTTTTGAGAACAAAACCTACCCCGCGCGTCCGGGCTGGAATCCGTTTGCAGACGTTGCGGCAGACGCGTGGTATTACAACAGCATCAAATTCATCTATGAGCACCGTATTTTCAGCGGCATTTCAGCGACAAGCTTTGATCCCGGGGCGAAAATGTCCCGCGCAATGCTCGTAACGGTGCTTTGGAACTACGAGGGTACGCCGGAGCCGGCGAAGAAGACCTCCTTTACAGACGTTTCGGCGGACGCGTGGTACGCAAAGGCCGTAGCCTGGGCCGGGGAAATCGGAATTGTCAGCGGAATCGGAGACAATAAGTACGCGCCCGACCGTGAGGTTTCACGGCAGGACTTCGTGCTGATTCTGTCAAAATACGCGGCGTACCGCGGCGTGTCGCTGCCGGTTCTGCGCCCGTACGCGGCGTTTGCGGATCAGGCGGGCATCGCGGCCTACGCAAAGGCGGCGGTCGAGACAATCTACAGGGCAAAAATAATCAGCGGCCGCCCTGACGGCACGTTTGACCCGACCGGCGGGGCAAGCCGCGCCGAGGTAGCGTCCATGCTGCACCAATTCGCGCTGATAGCGGACGCGCAGTAGTAATCCAGCAGAACAAACGCGCGGCGGCGGAAGACGCACACGCCTGCCGCCGCCGCGCACAAAATTCGCCTGACGGGCGAACACGGTCAAGACAAAACCGGGAGGAAATCGCTTCTCCCGGTTTTGTGATTTTACCGAACCCTTGAAACGGTTATGCTTTGCGCTTTACGGCAGCATACAGCGCCAGCCCCGACAGCCAGAACAGCGTGCCTACGCTTGCAATTACGACCAGTGTCGTTTCTCTGTGAAGAAAATAGCTTTCCGTATTCGGCTCGCTTATCAGTATGTCAAACATTTCGTCCGCAGTCTCGTCTGCAAAATAGGGCTTTGCGGGTATGCGCACCGTAAAATAAGGCTTATAGTAGTAGCCCTCTCCGCCGTACGGAATACCCTGCTCAGGCAATTCGCCGTAGTTGTAAAAATCGCGCCAGCCATGTGAGTATTTATCCCGTTCGTCAAGCCACACGCAAAGCATCAGCGCGTTAGCCGCAATCGCGCAGATGATACACGCCGCCGCAATTCGCCGAAAAAGCTTTTGCTTGTTTGGTTTGGTTGAGATTTTATCGTTTTCATTCATATGAAGCACCATCTCCTGAATACGCAGCCGGCGCAGCGGCGGGCGCCGAGGCCACCGTTTGCTGACAGGTTTCAATAACCTTTATTCTGTTATGTACGCTTTCATTATACTACAAGCGCTCATCGTCCGCAACCTGATTTTGTATGCAAAAATTGATAATTATTATTAGCATTGCGCTTGTTTGACGCTTGCTGAAAATAAGTTTTTCTTTGACGAGTCCCGTCTCCGGCCTCAGTTTCGCGTTTTTACTGTGCCGCAGTGAATCTTCTTGCTTGCGGCAACATATATTCATATATGCTAAACAAAAACGCACCGCCCAGACTCGGGACGGACTCGCGCCGCCTGCGCGCCCTGCTCAAAAACACAGCCCTGCTGACCGCGACAAGTCTTTTCATGCGCGCAATCGGCATGGTTTTTGAGGTCTGGCTGACGCGCAGAATCGGCGCTTCGGGAATCGGGCTGTTTCAGCTGGTTATGTCCGTGTCGGCGCTCGCCGCAACCGTCGCGATTTCGGGGATTCGCTTTGCCGCAACGCGCCTTGTCGCAATGCAGCTGGGCAAGGAAAGCGGGCGCGGCGTTTACTTCGCGATGAAAAAGTGCCTGATATATTCGGTTGTCTGCGGCAGCGCGGCAGGCGCGCTTTTGTTTTTTTTCGCGCCCGCCATCGGCACAAGGGCAATCGGAGACGCGCGGACTGTTCTGTCTCTGCGCATACTCGCGCTGTCTCTGCCGTGCTTTTCGCTCTCGTCGGTCATCCAGGGGTATTTCACGGCTGTTACGCGCGTGCTAAAGCAGTCTGTCGTCGCGATTATTGAGCAGTTTATACGAATCGCGGTTATTTTCGCGGCGCTGACAAACGCCGCCAGCCACGACCTTGAATACGCCTGTGCGATTATCGTTTTCGGCGGCGTGACAGGCGAGATAATATCGTTTTTCCTGTATTATATCCTGTATCGGTTCGACAGGCGGCAGATTTCATCCGCAAAGGGCTCGACGGAGGGCGTTACGCGCGAAATGTTCGGCATTGCGGTTCCGCTCGCGCTGTCCGCCTACGCAAGAACCGCGCTCACGACGCTTCAGCACCTGCTTATACCGCGCGGACTGAAGAAATTCGGCCAGTCGTCAGAGGGAGCGCTCGCCTCCTACGGAATGATTTCGGGGATGGTCTTTCCGGTGCTGATGTTTCCGTCAGCGCTGTTTTACGCGCTCGCCGAGATGATGGTTCCGGAGCTGACGGACGCTGAAACGCGCGGAGATTACACAAAAATAAAGAAGCTCATCAAGAAAACGCTGCTGTACTGCTTTGTTTTTTCGGTGATTATAATGACGGCCATAATGGCCTGCTCGGAATTTCTTGGCAAATCCGTGTACAAAACGCCGGATGTTGCGCGGCTTATCCGCCAAATCGCGTGGCTCGTGCCGATTATGTATCTCGACGGCGTGACAGACGGAATGCTGCGCGGGCTGGGTCTTCAGGTTTACGCGATGGGGGTAAATATCGCGGATTCGGTCATCTCGCTGGTGCTCGTGTGGTGGCTGCTGCCGCGCTTCGGCATTTCGGGCTACGTATTTATGATTTTCTTTACGGAGATATTCAACTTTATTCTTTCAATCGGCAAGCTGTATTTTGTAGTCAAACGGTTAAATAAAACCAAAAGCGCGGGGTATACTAAAAGCATTAAAGGCGGAGCGGCGGCGGCTGACATTTGACAGAGCGCCGGTGCGAATGCGGTTTCCGCAGCGCAAAGACCTCCGCCCTTATGCTATTAAACTATTCGTATATACGGAGGAAAGGATAAACTATGTTTACCGATAATAAATCGAACCTGCTGCGCGGTATGGTCATCGGACTTGCCGCAGGAGCTGCGATTGGCTTTGCGGTCACGCCGAAATCAAAGGACACAAAGCGCACAATAAACCGCTGCATCCACACCGCCTCAAGCGTAGTGGACGGGATCGTAGGACTTTTGCACTAAAGCATAGATTAAGCCCGGGTCCGGCGGATTGCTCCGCCGGACCCGGGCTTTTTTTGTGCGCGGGAGGGCTTTTACTTTATCGCGCGGGTGGTGTTCTTTGCGATGCAGAACTGGAGGCGGGAACGAAA
>JAISTA010000136.1 GCA_031272845.1 Oscillospiraceae bacterium | reverse complement strand
GGAGGAGAAAATGAAAACACAAAAGCTAACGGGAAAGGATTATCTCCTTTCCGTACAGCACCTGTTCGCAATGTTCGGCGCAACGGTGCTTGTGCCGCTGCTCACCGGAATGAACGCCTCGCTCGCCCTTTTCACGGCGGGTCTCGGAACGCTCATCTTCCACGTTCTGACCAAATTTAAGGTGCCCGTATTTCTCGGCTCGTCCTTCGCGTTTTTGCCCGCGATTATGGCGATAACGCTCGGCGAAAACGGCGTTATCCCCTCGCAGGTGCCTGTTGCGCAGGGCGGAATCATCGCCGCCGGCGCTGTGTACGTTATCTTTGCCGTGATTGTATTCCTGGTCGGTACGGACAAAATCAAAAAGCTGTTTCCGCCTGTTGTTACGGGACCTGTTATTATCGTCATCGGTATCGGCCTTTCCTCAACCGCGATAAACGATTCGCTGAATAATGCCTATGCCGGAACGCTGACGGGCGAGGTCGGCGCGTATATAGGAATTGCGGTATTCACGCTCGCGGTTGTTATAGGAGCCTCGATTTTCGCAAAGGGCTTTTTCAAGCTCGTGCCGATACTCATCGGTATCGCGGCCGGCTATATCCTCTGCGTCATCCTCAAGCTGACGGGCGCATTCGACATTGTCGACTTCACGGCGATAAAAGAAGCGCCGTGGATCAATATTCCGTTTAAGTCGGCGGACGCAAACGGCGTTGCGTTTATGAGCCTGCCGAAATTTGAGCTCGGGGCTATTCTTTCGATTGCGCCGGTCGCAATCGTCACCTTTATGGAGCATATCGGCGACATTACGACAAACGGCATGGTCGTCGGCAAGGACTTTTTCTCAGACCCCGGCCTGCACAGAACGCTGCTCGGCGACGGTATCGCAACAGGCGTCGCCGGCTTCTTCGGCGGCCCTCCGAACACGACGTATTCGGAGAACACAGGCGTTCTTGCCACAACGAAAAACTACAATCCCGCTCTTTTGCGCGTAACCGCAATTTTTGCGATTATCCTCGGCTTTGTCGGAAAATTCGGCGCTGTTTTGCAGACGATCCCGAGTCCGGTAAAGGGCGGCGTTGAGCTTGTGCTGTTCGGAATGATTGCCGCAATCGGAATCAGGACGCTGGCCGAGGCAAAGCTCGACTTTACCCACTCGCGCAACCTGCTTATAGTAGCGCTGATTCTCGTTTTAGGCCTGGGCCTGAACGCAATCGGCGGACTGACGCTTGCCGTCGGTACGTTCAGCTTTAATCTTTCGGGACTGTTTGTCGCGGTTATAATCGGCGTTAGTGCAAATGCTGTGCTTCCGGACGAGGGAAAGGCTAAAAAGTAAGAGCGGGCTGAAATGTTGGTGCGCGGCTTGTTTGCCGCGTGGTGCAAGCTTTTGTTTTGGCGGTGACTTTGACTTTGCGGCGCGTTGTTGGTGTTCTTTTAGACATACAACTCACAGCGGGAACGAAAAGTTCTCAGTTTGGGGCGGGGTGCGGAGTTTGAAATTGGAACTTTGCTGCTCTTCGGTTCACAGCTAGAGCGCCTACGCGGCGGGCGGTTACTTTTTCCGCTTCGCCGGACATCGTCCCCAAAAAGGGGCGACTTCTTTTCTCTTGAGAAAAGAAGCAAAATCGCTTTATGCCGGGCACAGTTGTGCGGCAATGTAGATTGTACCCACACAATGACTGGTGCGGTGTAGCGTCCTAACGCCCTTGCACCGCCACACATAGGGGCGAAGCATGTCCGGGGCTAAAGACTTAGGTCAGGCTGTATGTGTGCGCGAAGTGCGGTGGGGGTGGTGGCCGGAAGGACTGTGCTGCTACGATTGCTGCCGCACGCGCTAGCAGCAATGCAGTGCGTCTCCCGACGAAGCAAGTGTTGTGGTGAAGATGGGGTATGTCTTGCGGTGCGGGATTTTACCCGCTACCGCAACGTTTCCGTAGGGGACGGCGTCCTCGACGTCCCTGTCTTGGTTTGCCGCCGGACTTTGCGTCATACGACGTTACCGTCCGGCTTTGGTGCGGTCGGGTGCGTTGTCCTTGGACGCGCTTTGCGCGTTGGGACACGCGGATGCGGTGGTGATGGCGGGAATTTTGGGCGCGGTGTGCTGTAGAGGACGCTGCCCTCAGCGTCCCGTGTGTATTGTTCGGGTCATGTATTTTTAAGCACAAATGTTGTGGTCTCGACATCCTGCACGTCTATTGTTCGGTTGCGGTGGTTCCAGGACGGCAACGCCGTGGTTTCGGGGACGGGACGCTGAGGGCAGCGTCCCCTACATGGAATAACCGTACTCCGCCGCGTCGGGACACGCACCGCATTGCAGCTAGAGCGTGCGTCAGCGATCGTAGCAGTACCGTCCTTCCGGTTGGCACCCACACCGCAGTGCGCGCACACCAACCGTCCGACCTAAGTCTTTAGCCCCGCCACAGGCTTCGCCCCTGTGTGCGGCTGGGCGCAGGCGTTCGGACGCTGCGCCGCACCAGTCATTGTGTGGAGACGCACCTACTTGCAGCACCTGTTGTGCCCGGCATAAAAAAAGATTTGCTTCTTTCTAAAAGAAGTCGCCCCTTTTTGGTTACTTTTTCCGGCGAAGCGGAAAAAGTAACCGCCCGCC
>JAISTA010000039.1 GCA_031272845.1 Oscillospiraceae bacterium | reverse complement strand
TTCTTTCGCGCTATCGCTCAAACACAATCCCCCCCCGGCACACGGTCAGCTCGACGCGCCCCGTCATTTCTCTTCCCAGAAACGGCGTGTTTTTGGACTTGCCGTAGAGGTCTTTTTCTGTCAGCACCCACTTTTTCTCCGCGTCAAACAGGCACAAATCGGCCGGGCTTCCCGGCGTGAGCGACACCGCAGGAAGTCCGAAAATCTGCGCCGGCGCGTGACACAACAGCTCCTGCAGCCGCGCTATGCTGAAGCCGCGCTTTATGCAAAGCTCCGAATAGGAAAGCGGCAGCAGCGTTTCAAGCCCAACCATACCGGACGGCGCGTCAGCCAGCGGGCGCGACTTTTCCTCCGCGCTGTGCGGCGCGTGGTCTGTCGCTATGCAGTCAATCGTTCCATCGCGCAGGGCCTCGGCAATCGCCTCAACGTCCTCCTGTGTGCGCAGCGGGGGATTTACGCGGGCGAGACTGCCTTTTTCAAGTATCGCCCTATCTGTCAGCGTGAAATAATGCGGACAGGTCTCCGCCGTAACCGCAGCGCCCTCGCTTTTCGCGCGGCGAATTATTTCGGTACTGCCTTTGGTCGAGACGTGGCAGATATGCACACGCGCCCCCGCATATTTCGCCAGACGAACCGCCATATCGACCTGCAGCTCCTCAGCAACGGCAGGTCTGCCGGGTAACCCGAGTATCCTCGATACCTCGCCCTCGTTCACGGCGTAATTCCGCACAAGACCCGCGTCCTCGCAGTGCACGGCAAGCACGAGTCCCGCGTTTTTACTTGCAATCAGAGCCTCAAGCAGCACCCGCGCCGACTGAATCGGGTTCCCGTCGTCGGAAAGCGCGGCGGCTCCGGCGGCTTTCAGCGCCGCAAAATCGGTCAGCTTTTCGCCCTTTTGCCCGACTGTAGCCGCGCCGTAGGGATACATGCGAACAGGCACGTTTCGGGCTTTTTCAATTGCGGCGCGCACTGTCTCCGGGCTGTCGGTCGCCGGGCTTGTGTTCGGCATACACAGGCACGAGGTCACGCCGCCGCTTGCCGCCGCGCGCGCACCCGACAGAATATCTTCCTTGTACGTAAATCCGGGGTCGCGGAAATGCACATGCACGTCGCACAGTCCGGGGAATACTAAAAAATCCCGCGCGTCAAGCTCGCGGGTTTCGGCGTCAGGCAAAAAAGGCTCTGATATAAGCCCGTTTTTGATGTAAATATCTTTTTCTCTTGCGTGGATTATCAGCATTTATCTCTTTGCGCCCTTTGCCCCGATTGCGGAGCTTCCGAATCCGGCGAGGATGTTCGTGTCAAAGGAAAATTGCAGCTTACCCTGCTTGTGATACCGCCGCAGCGCGATTTCAGCCGCGCGGTCGAGCAGCTCCGTATAGTCAACTCCGAGCGGCTGCCACAGGTAAAACGACAGCGAGCCGGGTATTGTGTTGATTTCATTCAGCCAAAATTCGTTCGTAACGGAGTCCAGCAGAAAATCAATGCGCACAATTCCCGAGCATCCCAGCACGGAAAACGCCTTAACCGCGGTTTCGCGTATCGCCTCGCGCAGTTCTTGCGGAATTTCCGCCGGAATTACGCGCGACAGAGACGCCATACCCGCAGAGCCGCCGGATTTCGCGCCGCCGAGCTTACCGCCGCCGGACTTCACCCCGGTTTTGGACGGCTCCGCGCTGCCTCCGCCAAGATACTTATCCTTATAAGACAGGATTTTGTCGTTTGCAATAGGCTCCTCGCATTCGGAGGCCTCGGCCGATTCCTCGTCGCCGAGAACAGAGCAGTTTATCTCGCGCAGGTTAACGACGGCCGGCTCAATTATAATCACCTGCGCAAACTGAAACGCCTCTTCAATCGCGATAACCGCCGAGTCAAAATCCGCAGCCTTTGATATGCCCACGGAGGAGCCGAGATTCGCCGGCTTTACAATAACCGGAAAGCCGAACCGCTCCTGCGCGTTTTGCGCAATCCGCTCAGCTTCTTCTCCTGAAACCGCGCGTATACACGGCAAAACGGGCACTCCGGCTTCCTGAAGCAGCACCTTTGAGACGTATTTGTCCATACAAACGGACGACGCAAGCACGTCGCAGCCGAAAAACGGCAGGCTTGCCGTGCGCAAAAAGCCCTGAAGCGCGCCGTCCTCAACATTTGTTCCATGAACAACCGGAAACGCAAGGTCAATCAGCAAATCGTCGTGTCTGTGAAACCAGGATTTATCCGAAAACCGCAGATATGTCCTGCCCTTGTCAAGCCAGAAGTCGCACCGCGCGCACTTGGTCAAAAGCTCCGGAATGTTTTTGTATTCGGCGAGACGCAAAAGAGCCGCGCCCGAATAAAACTCGCCGGATTTTGTGATGTACACCGGGATTATGTTGTATTTGTCCGTGTCAAACGCCGCCATTGCCTGACACGCGGAAATAACGGAAATCTCGTGCTCGACGCTTTTTCCGCCGAAAATTACAGCTGTGTTTATCTTCATCGCTTAACCCTACCCCTACATCAGATTATCCGGCAGGTCGTTTTCAAGCAAAATATACTTGTGCCGGATACCGAGATTAAGCATTCTCGCGTGGTCAATCGCGTCTGTTACGTTGCGGAACAAAAACAACCTGTTTTCAGGCAAGCCCGCCTGTTTTGCGCCGTCATACACCGCGCCGCCGGTTGCGGAGCCCTCCCGCCCGACGACATAAACAGCGTCGCATTTTGAAGCGGCGTATGTGCCGAACTCGCGGTTCAGCTCTGTTTGACGCTCACCCAGCTCGACCATTCCCGGTGTTATGATAACGTGCGAGCCGTCCGTTTCGCACAGCGCGTCCACCGCCGAGCGCGCGCCCTGCGGATTCGAGTTATACGCGTCATCGATTATTGTGACCGTGCCGACGCTCGGCCGCACCTCCAGCCTGTGATTCGGCGCTTTTATCCGACGCAGGCCCACGCGAATCTGCTTTTCAGACAGGCCAAAATGAACCGCGGCGGCAATAGCCCCGGTAAGGTTTACGACATTGTGCCGTCCGAGAATAGCGGCGTGAAGCTCCGTCAGTTCAAGTTCCGGCGTATGTACGGAAAAGGTCAGCCCGCTGCCGACTGAAATGTCATACGCGTAAACGTCGCAGTCAGGAGTTGTGCCGTAGCGCGTTACCGCAAGGTTCACAGGCGGATTTTTGCGGATAATTTCGTTATCCCAGTTCAAAAACAGGTGCCCGCCCAGTACGGCCTCGGCAAGCTCATATTTCGTCGCGGTTATCGCTTCCTGCGTTTTGAAATACTCCAAATGCTGCTGCCCGACAGCCGTTATAATTCCGACCTGCGGCTGAACCAAATCGCACAGCTCGGCAATATCGCCGCGATTGCGCGCACCCATTTCGCAGATAAAAACCTCATCCGTTGAGCGCATACTCTCGCGCACGGTTCGCACAACTCCGAGAGGCGTATTGTAGCTTGCCGGCGTTGCCAAGGTGCGGTATTTTTCGTCTAAAATGGCCGCAAGGTATTCCTTGACGCTTGTTTTTCCGTAGCTCCCGGTTATGCCGACAATTTTCATACGCTTTTGCGAGCGCAGTATATGTACGGCTTCACGGGTGTATTTTTTGTTGATCCGCTTTTCTTCCGGAATCAGCAGAATATCCGCCGCGACGAGCAAAAACGGCGTCGCGCAGGCGGCGAGAACCTCAAGCTTAAACGCACGCGGCAGACTTTTCAAAAACAGGCTCGGCACAATAATTATGCAAAGCTCTAGCAAAAACGTCACCGCGATCAACCGCTTGACCCGCGCGGTGACTACAAGCGGCTTTTTCACGTGCCTGAGCTTTTTGTAAATGATAAAAGAAGCGGCGATAAGCACAATCGACGGTATAACCAGACTGTACAAAAACCGCAGCGTTACAGGAATTGCGAAAAATGCGATTCCGAGCAGCAGCGGAACAAGCGCCGGCGCTCTATGCGATAAAAACTTCAGCCTTTTATACGAAAACTGCTGGAAATGCATAGCCGAGAGCCGAAAGTACAGCGCGGCAAAGCCCGCCGCGACGACTGCGGACAAAAAGTACACCAGCAATTTGTTTTGCATTTCAAGCGTCATTCGGCGGCTTCCTTTATTCTCAAGAACGAGCGCACCACTTTTTCCGCCAAAACCGGCGCGTCCAGATACGAAAAATGACCCGCGCCCTGCGCTATGACAAGTCCTGCATCCGGGATAAGGCTTTCCATAACCCGCGCGTCGGCAAGAGGCGTCGCCGTATCCAACTCGCCCCAAAAAAGAAGCGTCGGCGCTGTGATTTTCGGCAAATGCTCGCGCAAATCCTCGTTCACCGCGAACACCAGCGTTTTTCGCATAATCGGGCTTGCGTTGCGGTAATCGTCGGAGCCGAATTTGTTTTTCAGCTTTTCCGCTGTCTTGGACGGCAAAAATGCCCGCGCTGATTTCGTTACAACACTCCGCAGCTTGTCCTTTGCATGGCGAACGGGCACAAGTCCCGCGCTGTCAAACAAAATTATCTTTGAAATGGCAAACGGCTGTTTTTCCGCCGCAAGCTTTATGATAACGCGCCCGCCGTAGGAATGCCCGACAAGTATGCAGTCCTCTGTACCGAAGGACAGAATGAATTCCCGCACAATTTCCGCACAGTCCGACACGGTGTAGGGCTCGGCAGGCTCCGGCGTATCGCCGAAGCCCGGCTGGTCAGGCCCATTTGCGGGGGGGTCCGGCGACAACGCGGTGAGCTCCGGCAGTCCGCCCCACGGCGCGGAGGCGGATC
>JAISTA010000026.1 GCA_031272845.1 Oscillospiraceae bacterium | reverse complement strand
GTGCTCTTCCGATCTGGTTACAACGCCCCACTCCGTTGCAAGAGTGGCGAGCTTGACCTCGTCCTTAACGGTATACGGTCCCTCCGGCTTTGCGTCGCGCAGAACGTGCAGCAGCTCGCGCGCATGGTCTGAATGCGAGCTTGTTCCGGCGGCGATTGCGCGCAGGTAGTTGCGCGCGGCGATTGCGTGCGCGTCCGCTCCGCAGATTCCGCGCTGGCCCTTCGGCGTAATGCGGCACGGCCCCATAGAGCAGTTGCGGCAGCAAACGCCGTCCTCGCCGAACTTACAGTGCGGCGTCTGTGTCTTCAGGCGGTCTTCATATGTTTCGGCGCAAGCCTTACATCCGTTTTCGCGCAGGGCGGCGTTGTCCGCCTCCATCTGCTCGATAGTCGTGAAATGTGTTGCTTTTGGCATGATTTATGTTGTCCTTTTCAGGTGATATTGTCAGGTTTGCTTAGGCCGGAAGCTCCGGCTCGAAAAATCAGTATTAGCTGACGCGCAAGCAGCGTTTACAGGGCTGCGCGGCGGTGAAAATCCGCATCCCCCATCCCCGGTCGGGGGATAAGCACGGGAGTGCAAAAACAAAGGCTCAGTGCTAGCTACAGTTACATTTTATAGTATCTCCAAAAGGTTGTCAACGAGTTACAGCAAGAATCAAATAAGAGTACAATTTTTCAGAAATTTTTTTATATTCGGGTGTATATGCGGAGACGGGCTACATAATAAGTGAAGAAAAGGTATGTATGTTCGCGGAATGATAAGAGGCGGCTTTGCGGCTGCGGGGCGCAAGCTGCTTTTGGGTGATTGCTTTGGGTTTGCGGCGAGGTTGGGGTTCTTTGTGACGGAAATCTGGCGGCGGGAACGAAAAGTTCTCTGTTTGGGGCGGGGTGCGGTGTTTGAAATTGGGACTTGGCTGCTTTTCGGTTCACTGCTAGAGCGCCTGCGCGGCGGGCGGTTACTTTTTCCGCTTCGCCGGACATCGTCCCCAAAAAGGGGCGACTTCTTTTCTCTTGAGAAAAGAAGCAAAATCGCTTTATGCCGGGCGGGCGGTGTAGCTGCAAGTAGGTGCGTTCCCACACCGCGAAAAGTGCGGTAGTGTGTGCGAATGCTTCTGCACCGCCGCACGCAGGGGCGAAGCCTGTCCGGGGCTAAAGACTTAGGTAAGGCTGCATGTGTGCGCGGATTGCGGTGGGGGTACCAACCGGAAGGACGGTACTGCTACGATCGCTGACGCACTTGTTGCGGACGGCGGGTGCGTGTCCCGACGCGGCGGGTGTTGTGGTAACGGTGAGTATTGCTGTCGGTGCGGTTGCGTCCCCGTTGCCGCAGCGTTTCCGTAGGGGACGGCGTCCTCGACGTCCCTTGTCTGGTTCGCTGCCTGATTTTGTGTAAAATCGGCGCACTTGCACGGCGTAGGTGCGGTCGGGTACGTCCGTTTACCTCTGCGCTTTGCGCGTCGGGACACGCGATTGCGGTGGTTGCGACGGGATTTTTGGGTTGGTTTGTGCTGTAGAGGACGCTGCCCTCAGCGTCCCGTTCCCGAAACCACGGCGTTGCCGTTCTAGAACCACCGAAACCGCACAATGTACGTACGGAATACCGAGACCACAGCATTTGTGTTTAATCCACCACAACCGAGCAATAAACGCACGGGACGCTGAGGGCAGCGTCCCCTACAGCACAAACGCCTGAAATCCAACAACAACCACCGCACCCGCGTGTCCCAACGCGCAAGGCGCGGAGAAAGACGTACGCACCCGACGCACCAATGTCAGACGAGTACATCGGTTTGACGCAAAATCCGGCGGCGAACCAAGGGCAGGGACGTCGAGGACGCCGTCCCCTACGGAAACGTTGCGGCAACGGGCACACACCCGCACCGCAAGACATACCCCGCCGTTACCACAACACTTGCTGCGTCGGGACACGCGCCCACCTCTCGCAACACGTGCGGCAGCGATCGTAGCAGCACCGTCCTTCCGGTTACCACCCACACCGCAGTTCGCGCACACAAACCGCCTAACCTAAGTCTTTAGCGCCGAACAGGCTTCGCCCCTGCGTGCGGCGGTGCTGAAGCATTCGCGCATACCACCCGCACTAGTTGCGGTGTGGGGACGCACCCAATTGCCGCGCCAGCTTTGCCCGGCATAAAAAAAGATTTGCTTCTTTCTAAAAGAAGTCGCCCCTTTTTGGTTACTTTTTTCCGGCGAAGCGGAAAAAGTAACCGCCCGCCGCGTAGGCGCTTTTGCTGTGAACCGAAGAACAGCTAAATCCCAATTTCAAACACTGCACTCCGCGCCGCACAGAGAACATTTCGTTCCCGCCTCCAGTTTTGCGTTGCAAAGAACACCACCCGCGCGGACGAGTACCTATTCCAAACCCCGCACCACGCCCCAGCAGAGAACTTTTCGTTCCCGCCTATAGATTTCCGTTGCAAAGAACACCAGCAACGCCGCAAACCCAGAACAGCCGCCCAAACAAGCATCCCCGCCACGGACTACAAACGAAAGCAAATCGCCTTTTGCAAACCGCTTGACACAGTGTTTTATTTCGGATATAATCAAATTATCATTAAACCAAAAAACTCAGGAGATTAATTCTTTATGAAAGTAAGAGCTTGTGTTGTGCGCGAAAAAGGCAAAATGGCGATTGAGGAGGTCAGCCTCGATAAGCCGCGTGCGTCCGAGGTGCTTGTAAAGCTTGTTGCGGCGGGCGTTTGCCACACTGACGCGGCGGGTCTCAATCAGGTAATTCCGGTCACGCTTCCGGCGATTTTCGGCCACGAGGGCGTCGGCATTGTTGAAGAGGTCGGCGTGGGCGTTGAGGGACTTGCCGTGGGTGACCGCGTTATAATGTCGTACCCGTCCTGCGGAACGTGCGAGCACTGCGTGGAGGGTCATCCGTGGGCTTGCGATAACCTCAACCGACTGTTTTTCGACGGCTCGTTCAAGGACGGCTCAAAGCGCTTTTCTTTGCCTGACGGAACGCCTGTTTCGTCCTTTTTCGGACAGGGCTCGTTCTCCGAATACGTTGTTGTTGATGCGCGCAACGCCGTCAA
>JAISTA010000012.1 GCA_031272845.1 Oscillospiraceae bacterium | reverse complement strand
CCGGCATAAAAAAAGATTTGCTTCTTTCTAAAAGAAGTCGCCCCTTTTTGGTTACTTTTTCCGGCGAAGCGGAAAAAGTAACCGCCCGCCGCGTAGGCGCTTCTGCAGTGAACCGAAGAGCAGCCGAGTCCCAATTTCAAACCCCGCACCCTGCACCATACAGAGAACTTTTCGTTCCCGCCTATAGTTTTGCGTCTAAAAGAACTCAAAGCACCGCCGCAACCCCAAAGCAACCACCCAAACCCCGCACCCCGCGCCAAACAGAGAACTTTTCTCTTCCGCCTAAAGATTTCCGTATCAAAGAACCCCAGCACCGCCGCAAAGCGCCAAGCAACCATTTGACTTTCCCCTCCCAATACTATATAATAAAAATTGACACCACACACAAAGAGGATTTTCACCAATGCCTAACCTGACCGGCAACGCGCTTTTTGCGCAGTCCGGGGGGCCGACCTCCGTAATAAACTCCTCCGCCTACGGCGTTATCGCCGCGTGCCTTTCTGCGGCGGAAATTGACCGCGTCTATGCCGCCAAAAACGGCGTGCGCGGTATTTTGACCGACAATTTGATAGAAATCGGCGAGGAGCTTCAAGCGCGGCTGCCGCTTCTGAAAAACACGCCCTCCGCGGCCTTCGGCTCCTGCCGGCACAAGCTGAAAAACCCTGAGGAGGATGACTCCGAGTACAAAATTATCGAGGACATTTTCCGCAAATACAACATCCGCTATTTTTTCCTCAACGGCGGAAACGACTCAATGGACACCTGCGCGAAAATCTCGCGTTATTTCGAAAAAAGCGGGTACGCTTGCCGCGTTATCGGCGTTCCGAAAACGATCGACAACGACCTTGTTTTGACTGACCACTGCCCGGGCTTTGCCTCCGCCGCAAGGTTTATCGCGACGGTTACGGCCGAGTGCGCGCTCGACAATTCCGTTTACGACACTGGCTCCGTCGCGATAATCGAGACTATGGGCCGGCACGCGGGATGGCTGGCCGGGAGCGCGGCGCTTGCGGCCTTTGCAGTGCCCGGCGTTTCCGATTTCAAAAACTCGCCCTCCGCGCCCGACCTTATTTATCTGCCGGAGCGGGTGTTTGACCTTGAAAAATTCCTGTCGTCTGTCTCCGATATTTACAAAAGAAAGTCTAAATGCCTTGTCGTCGTCTCTGAGGGACTGATGCTTGCAGACGGCACATTTGTTTCCGAGGCGCAGGTTTCGGGTACGGACGGCTTTGCGCACGCGCAGCTGGGCGGACTTGCCGCGCGGCTTGCCTCAATTGTAAAGGCGCGGCTGGGCGTTAAAACACGCGGAATTGAGCTTTCCTTATTGCAGCGTTGTGCCTCTCATCTGGCCTCCGCGATCGATATTTCGGAGGCGGAGGGCGCGGGACGCTTTGCCGTTGCGGCCGCAATTGCGGGTCACACGGGCAAAATGGCTGGGATACTGCGCGAGCCGCCGCGTCACCTCTGCGAGGACGGCGCCTGTTATACGGACAACTCTTATCAAAGCGCGTTTTCGCTGTTTGACGTGGCGGAGGTCGCGAACGCCGAAAAAAAGGTGCCGCCGGAAATGATTTCGGAGGACGGCAGCTACGTCACGCAGGCGTTTATAGACTACTGCCTGCCGCTTATCGCGGGAGATCCGGAGCGCGTTTATAAGGACGGCGTGCCGGAGTTTTTCACGCTGTAGTTCGGGAAAAGCACAATGAAACCGCGCTTGAAAAAGATGATAGCGGTCGCCGCAGCGGCGACCGGACTTGCGGTTATCGCGGGACTTTCGGCAGTGGTGCTTGTATCGCGCGGCGTGGTGCTTTTGAACCACCCGTCCCGTGCGAAATATCCGGTTCGCGGCGTTGATGTGTCGCACTATCAAGGGGAAATTGACTGGGACATTCTCGCGGGGCAGAAAATAAGCTTTGCTTTTATCAAGGCGACCGAGGGAAGCTCCGCGCGGGACGAGTATTGTGCCGAAAACCTTACCGGAGCGCAAAACAGCGGACTGCGCGCCGGCGCGTACCATTTTTTCAGCTTTGACAGCGCGGGCGCGTCGCAGGCGGAGAATTTCATCGCGGCGGTGCCGACCGCTCCCGGAATGCTGCCTCCTGTTGTGGATCTTGAGCTTTACGGCGGCTACGCAAACAGTCCGCCGGGCACGGACACGGTAAGCGCGGAGCTCCGGGCTCTGCTGAACGCGCTTGAGGAACACTATGATATGCACCCGATAATCTACTCGACAGAGCAGACCTATGCGCTTTATTTGTCCGACAGCTTCAGCAATTACGACATTTGGATACGAAATGTGTTCACAAAACCGCGTCTGCCGGACGGACGGGAGTGGATCTTCTGGCAGTACGCAAACCGTGCCCGTCTCGAGGGATACAGCGGCGCGGAAAAGTATATCGACCTTAATGTTTTTAACGGTACGGCCGAAGAATTCACAAATTACGGCAAATAGCGCAAGTTTTTAGTTGTATAACCGAGGAATTTAGATATGATACTCACAATCGATATTGGAAACTCACACATTCTCT
>JAISTA010000198.1 GCA_031272845.1 Oscillospiraceae bacterium | reverse complement strand
AAGCGTTCCGTTGTCGTCCTCCTGCAGGAGCAGAATTTGCTGTTCCTGTCCGTTTTCGGCGTTGATATAAACGATTACGTGCGCGCCGTCCTTGTTCTCGCACTTAAATTCGTGGCAGAACACCTCGTTTTTGCCGCCCGTCGGGACAATCGCAAGTCCCTCGGAAAGCACGGTCAGAGATTTTGAGACCTTTGCTTTCGCGTCCTCAACCGAAACTGCCGGCTGCGGAAGCTCGCGCTCGTGGTGGTTCATAACATAGCCCTGTCCCTCAAAGCTGACGATTGTGCCGTTGTCCCGCGCAACCGCGACCTTTATGAGGTCGGGATAAACGATGACGTCATCCTTTACGTACGCAAAATTTATTGTGATGACGTTGTCGTTTGTCATATAATAGCTTTCCTTGAGGCTCTCGAAGCCGTGCCCCGCGAGAAACTCCTTTGCCTTTTCAACCGCCGCCGGAGCGTCCAGCTTTGCCTCCTTCGGGTTATAGGAGGAGTAGGTGTTGACGATATAGCCGCCGGCCTTTGAGACCTCAATCGTTACCTCGGCGTCGCCTGTTTTGCCGCTGAACATATAAACCGGCAGGCTTCCGGCACGCTCGCCGTCCAGCTTCACATGGTCGATCATTGTGAATTCAGAGGCTTTTTTCTCTGCGTCTTCCTTGGAAATTTCCTCCGCACCCTCTGTCAGCTTGGGCTTAAGGCCGCTGATGTGCGAGGAAAACGGGCCGTCGTATATAAGCGTCGGAATCTCCGGGAATTCCTCCTCGGCGACCTTTAGCGTGTCGAATATCGCGCCCTGATTCTCTTCGGACTGCACGGCCTTTTTTGCAAGGTGGTCAAGCTCTGTAACTGACATCATGCCGTCGTTTATCTGCGCCAGAACGCCCTGAAGGTTGTTTGAAAGCACGCTCGTAACGTCAGAGAGCTTAATGAGGTTTTCTGTCTCCTCGTCGGTCAGCGTCTCGCCGCGCGCCGTTTTTTTGGCAAGTGAAAACGCGTAGTCGCCGATCTGGCAGATGAATTCCGAGGTTTTGGACATGTTTTTGTCGGAATTCGGCAGCTCGGAAAGAGCGGCGATCGCCTCCTGCGCCGTGGAGTTAATCTCCATGCAGGTTTCGGTGAGGTAGCCGGAGGTGCCTGACGAGCGGGTTTTTTGCAGCGTGGAATCCAGCTTTGAAAGATCCTGCGCAAGCTCGTTGAACGCGTGCTTGTAGTGGTTTACAACGTAACGGCGGTAATTTTCCGCGCGCACGTGCTCTATTACTAAAAATCCCGCCAGCACGGCCATTGCGCCGATTGCAAACGCCATAACTATTGCGGCAAGGCGCGTGCGCGGGTTGATTGTGTAGTACTTATTCATTGTTGTTGCTCCTTTTGGAATAGGAAAAAGAAGTGAGAACCTGTATTCGTACCTGCTGGCTGGTTTTGTGTGGTTTTTTGCGCCCTACAACGGCGGTAAGCATCTATGAATACATGTTCGGAAGGGTTGGTTGTCCTGATTTATAGGATTGGCACAGGAGGTGGAATTATTTGCGGGGAGCGGTTACGGTTGCGTTACGGGCTTTGGCGGGGCGGGGGAGCGGTTGCGTTGGGTTTGCGGCGTTGTTTGTGTTCTTTTAGACGCAAAGTCCCAATTCCAAACCCCGCAACCCGCCCCGTACAGAGAACTTTTCGTTTCCGCCCATAGATTTTCGTCTAAAAGAACCACCACCGCCGCAAACTGCCCTCCCCCTCTTTTTTTGCAAATTTTTTATTGCAAAATTATGAACAATCTGTTATAATGCATATTGGTTTTATTTTATGACGATTTTTCAACCACAAGGAGAAGCAAATGTTAGAGAAAATAACTCAAATCAACGACAGTATCAATGGGTTTGTTTGGGGGCCCGTTATGCTTGTCGGCTTTATCGCGGTCGGCCTTTTGTTCACGCTGCTGACAAAGGTCTTTCAGATTTCGCACATCGGCCTGTGGATGAAATCCACGTTTCTTGCGATATTCAGGCGCAGGGATGTCCGCAAGACCGAGGAAAAGCACGCAATCAGCCAGTTTCAGTCGCTCTGTACGGCGCTTGCCGCAACGGTCGGCACGGGCAACATCGTCGGCGTCGCGACGGCAATCGCGCTCGGCGGCCCCGGCGCCGTGTTTTGGATGTGGCTCTCGGCGTTCCTCGGAATGATGACGAACTACGCCGAAAATACGCTTGGAATCAAGTATCGCTTTAAGAACAAAAAGGGCGAGTGGGTCGGCGGCGCAATGCACTATATGGAGCGCGGCTTTGCCGAGAAGAAGAGCTCCTTCTGGAAGCCGCTCGGCAAGGTTTTCGCCGTTCTGTTCTCGATTTTCTGCCTTCTCGCGAGCTTTGGAATCGGCAATATGAGCCAGGGCAACTCAATCGCGGCGGGCATTCAGGGCGCATTTTTCCCGAAGCTTTCGGAGAGCTATATTTTTCCGGGAAGTGCTGTTTTCGGCCAGATAACGTGGGTCAAGGCAATCGTCGCCGTTATTATCATGGTGTTCGTAGCCCTTGTTGTTATCGGCGGAATTAAGCGTATCGCGTCCGTTGCCGAAAAGGTCGTTCCGTTCATGGTTGTCCTTTATCTCATCGGCGGACTTATCATTATATTTGCTCACGTAACCAATGTCGGCAACGCGTTTAAGCTGATTTTCGGCGAGGCGTTCAAGGCGCAGTCCGTAGTCGGCGGCTTTGCGGGCTACGGTTTGGCAGCTGCAATGCGGCGCGGAATTTCGCGCGGCGTTTTCAGCAACGAGGCGGGTCTCGGCTCGTCCGTTATGGTGCACTCCGCGTCGGACGTTAAGGAGCCTGTTCAGCAGGGAATGTGGGGTATATTTGAGGTGTTTGCGGACACAATCGTCGTCTGCACAATAACTGCGCTGTCGATTCTCGCCTCAGGCGCGTATGACCTCGGCGGTCATCTTCAGGCAATTGCGGGCGGCGGCGGACTTACCGACGCAATGACCGGCGCGGGACTTACGCAGGCGGCGTTTTCCACAGTGTTCGGCGCTGTCGGCGCTCCGTTTGTCTCAATAGCGATACTGCTGTTTGCGTTCTCAACGATTCTCGGCTGGTCGTATTACGGCGAACGCGCGTGGACATACCTTTTCGGCGACCGTGCAACGGTTATTTATAAGGTCATCTTCATTGTCGTGATCTTCATCGGCTGCACCTCCGGCCTGTCTCTTGTCTGGGACATTTCGGATACGTTCAACGGCCTTCTGGCGCTGCCGAACCTGATCGCGCTCATTATCCTGAGCCCGCACGTTTACAAGATGACAAAGGATTATCTAAAGCGGCGCAAAGAGGGGAAGACGCAGGACTGAGCCGGGGGTAACCTGGGGTATATACGAAAAAGGAGGGGGTTATCCCCCTCCTTTTTGTACTTGCGGGGTTGCTTTGTGTTCTTTTAGACGTAAATCTATGGGCGGGAACGAAAAGTTCTCTGTGCGGCGCGGGGTGTGGAGTTTGGAATAGGGACTCAGCTGTTCTTCACGGCGAAGCAAGAACGCCTACGCGGCGGGCGGTTACTTTTTCCGCTTCGCCGGAAAAAGTAACCAAAAAGGGGCGACTTCTTTTAGAAAGAAGCAAATCTTTTTTATGCCGGGCGGGCGGGGTAACTGCAATGTAGTCTCTACCCACACCGCGAGAAGTGCGGTGTAACGTCCGAACGCCTGCGCACCGCCGCACACAGGGGCGAAGCCTGTGCGGGGCTAAAGACTTAGGTTGGATGGCTGGTGTGCGCAAACTGCGGTGGGGGTGCTGGCCGGAAGGACGGTACTGCTACGATCGCTGACGCACGCTCTAGCGGCAATGCGGTGCGTGTCCCGACGCGGCGGGTGTTGTGGTTTCGGTTGGTATTTCTTGCGATGCAGGCGCGTCCCCCGTTACATTGGGGCTTCCGTAGGGGACGGCGTCCTCGACGTCCCTACCCTTAGTTCGCCGCCCAATTTTGCGTCAA
>JAISTA010000189.1 GCA_031272845.1 Oscillospiraceae bacterium | reverse complement strand
AGTGGTTTCGGGGGCGGGACGCTGAGGGCAGCGTCCTCTATATTGGTTTACCAAACTCCGCCGCGTCGGGGTACGCGAACGCGGTAGTTACGGCGGGATTTCGGGGTTAGCGCGTCTGTAGGTGGACTGCGAGCAGCGTCACACGCGTTTATTGTTCGGTTTCGGTGGTTTCAAGACGGCAATGCAGTGGTTTCGGGGGCGGGACGCTGAGGGCAGCGTCCCCTACGTTGGGTTGCCGCACCTCGCCGCGTTGGGATACACACCTCAAAGCCGGAGCACTTTTTCAGACTGGATGACTATAATATAACTGTAAACTTATTGTAATACTTTAATTGAAAAAAATCAAGTAGAAAAATGCAGAAAAAAGCGTTTTTTTCTCACAATACAGCGCATGGCGCGGTGAGCGCGGGCTTCGTCAAGTTCTGGCGGGCACCCGCCTGCACTCGCCTCCGGCATTTAGGGCGCAAGCCCGTCCGCTCGGCAGCTCTTTCTGGGTTCGGTTGTACGGACACGTACACCTGCCGCACCGCTCAAGCACCCGACTTCGCAATGAAGAGCAGCCGAGTCCAAATTTCAAACACTGCACCCTGTGGTGCAGGAAAACGGCTGCCCCGAAAAGCAGCACACCCACGAACACCGCTTGCACCTCGCGTCAAACGAACACCTCCCCCGCGTTAGGCAATCGGCAGGAGCAGAGCCGCTGCCCTGCGGTGTACTCCGCGAGAAATACGCCCTGCACATCCGGTTTTCCATCCACCCAAACGCTCACTGAATCCACGCGTTTCCGTCTTGAAAAAAACGCTTTTTCTCCCCCACTTGATTTTTTACAATTAATGTGTTACAATAAGTTTGTAGTAATATTTATAGTCAGCCAGACTGACTATAACTGCGGGTGCGGTATCCTCAGTCAGGACCGCCGTTTCGAAAAAGGACCTAAAAAGCCTTCCAAGGGCACACCGATGAAACTTCTTGTGTTTGCTTTGAACGCCCAGTTCGGGGTTTATGCTGGAAGGAAGCTGAGCGGCGCGGATTTTTCCGCTGCGCAAGGCTTGCGCTTTAAGGGGCAGTTTTCAATGGCATGTAGCGAATCCCTTTTTGCGCGGAGACCCGTTCTTGTGCCGGACAAGGCATTGTTTGCGGCTTGCCGCAGGCATGTACCTCCGGTACGAATCGGGATAGGCGAAGGGCCGTTTTGCGGCTTTTGCGCCGAGAACCCGCGTTGCGGTGTAAGTCTCGTGTTTCAGCGCGAGCGGCTGTGCGCGGAGTAGCCTGCATTGAGCGGGGTATGCGGACAGCGGATAAACCTCCGGCTTTTGCCGTTGGTTGGCTCGTCCCGTTTGCGCGTACGGCAAGCGGACTTCGAGCTTCCCGCTTGAAATATATTCTGCAAAAGATGATAAGAAACGGTAGGACTGTTAACGGAAAACGTCTAGGCCGCGCGGAAGCTTCCGCGTCCGGTCAGGGTTTGCAGTACAGACTAAACGGCAATCGGGCCGCGCCGCACGGTAACGGCGGCGGACAGGGTATAATCGGAAACGTCCCTTACGGCAACGGAGGGTCGCCCTGCTTTGAAAGAACTCCCGACCTAAGCTGTAAGATTACCCTGCCGCGATACCCGCAGACAATTACTATTATTAATAACACACCCGGCGGACGCTTTTCGGCGATTGACAATATTTATGCAGTATAAGTGGATTATTAAAATAACTCTTTCCTCGATCGTCGTGTCCTGCGTGTTTCTCTTGCTGTCAGAAACGGTTATGCTGTCCTCGGGCTTTGCTCTGTCGGCCGTGCTGCTGTTTATATTCGTCGCAATCGGCATAGCGTTTGATATTCTCGGCGTTGCGGTAACCTCGTCTGATGAAGCGCCGCTGCACTCGATGGCGACGCGGCGGGTCAAGGGCGCGCGCCACGCGATAACGATCGTAAGAAACGCGGACAAGGTTTCGAGCTTCTGCAACGACGTTGTGGGCGACATTTCGGGCATTGTATCAGGCAGTGCCGCCGCCGCTCTCGCGTCTAAAGCGGCGCTGCGGATGAATATTAAGGATCTTTTTGCGACGCTTGCGCTGACGGCTTTGGTCACGGCGCTGACGATCGGCGGAAAGGCCTGCGGGAAGAGCATTGCAATGCGGCAAAGCACATCGATTGTGCTGTTTGCGGGTAAGCTTTTGGCCGTTTTCAAAAGCGAGCAGCCGGGGCGCGGCAAACAGAGCAAGAAAGCCGGAGATACAAAGGTTAAAGGAAAAGAGCGGCGGTAATTAGATTTTTATATGAGCTACAGCATTTTAGATAAAATTCAAAGCCCGAAGGATATAAAAAAACTCACCGACTCCGAAAAGAACGAGCTTTGCGCCGAAATACGGGATTTTCTGATTGACTCCGTGTCCAAAACAGGCGGACATTTCGCGTCAAACCTCGGCACCGTCGAGCTGACGGTTGCGATGCACTCGGTGTTTGACCTGCGGCATGACAGGCTGGTTTTTGACGTTGGACATCAGTGCTACACGCACAAAATCCTTACCGGCCGCCGCGAGGAATTCGCAGCGCTGCGCCGTCACGGCGGGCTTTCCGGCTTTCCGAAGCCGGCTGAAAGCGAGTACGACGCGTTTATTGCCGGCCACGCCTCGGCCTCCGTTTCGGCAGGGCTGGGTCTTGCCCGCGCAAGCCGCCTTTCCGGGCGCAATGACACGGTCGTTGTCCTTATCGGAGACGGTGCGCTTACCGGCGGGCTTGCCTACGAGGGACTGTCCGACGCGGGAGGCGCGGGTGAAAGGCTTATTGTTATCCTGAACGACAACGGTATGTCGATTGCGAAAAACGTCGGCGGACCCGCTCTGAATCTGTCAAAGCTGCGGCTGCG
>JAISTA010000165.1 GCA_031272845.1 Oscillospiraceae bacterium | reverse complement strand
GATAAGGATTTCATATGTAATACTCCTATTATTGCGGCGAAAAACTCCGCGCGGGAGGCCTGCACCTTTCCCGCACGGAGCTTTTTAGCTATATGCTATATCGAATAGTCGTCCTTCGGCGCGACCTTTGTCACAACGCGCTCGTCTATTATGCGCTTTGCCTTGTGGGTTGAGCGCTCTAAGCTGCCGTCCGGCAAAACGATGACCTTTGCGGGCTTAACTCCGCAGCGCGCCTTAAGCGAGTCCGTAACGCGCTTTGCAACGTCCGCGTCGGAAGTTTTTCCGGCGGTCGCGTTCTCGACCGTGACCTCAAACTTGCAGGTGTAGTTTTCCTCGTACACACGCACAACGTATTCGCCCGTAACCTCGGTCAGCTCACGGACGGTGTACTCAATGTCAGACGGATAGACGTTGACCGCGGAAACGATAAACATATCGTCCTTGCGTCCGTCTACGTAAATGCGGCCGTGCGTGCGTCCGCAGGCGCACTTATCCGGCACAAAGCGGCCAATATCGCCCGTGCGGAAGCGGATTATCGGGCGCGCCTTTTTGCGCAGCGTTGTGAAAACAAGCTCGCCGCGCTCGCCGGGCGGCAAAAGCTCGCCGGTTACAAGGTCGATCGTCTCAACGTAGATGTGATCCTCCGCGATATGCAGTCCGTCGTGGTATTCACAATGTGCGGCGCAGGCACCGAAAATGTCCGACAGACCGTAGAAGTCGAATACCTCCGCGCCCCACAGGTCGGCAATCGCGTCGCGCGTCGCGGCAATAGAGCCGCCCATCTCGCCCGCGACGAAAATGCGCTTGATCGCAAGGTCTGTTTTCGGGTCAACCCCGGATTTGCGGCACGTTTCGCCGAGCGCCCAGGCGTAGGACGGGCTTGTCCAAATCGCCGTCGGCTGATATGCCTTAAGTATAAAGATAAGCCGCTCAGAAGGGAGCGTTCCGCCCCAGATGCAGAGCGCCCCGAGCTGCTGCGCGCCGATAACGTCGGGTCCGCCGACGTAGAGCGAGAAGTTCAGCGCGTGAACATAGCGGTCGTTCGGGCGCATCCCCGCCTGCCAGAACCAGCGGGACTCAACATCCTGCCACTCGTCAAAATCCTGCTGCGTAAACGGACTCATCGTCGGAACGCCGGTTGAGCCGGACGAGGTTGAGACAAACACAACCTCCTCCTCCGGAACAGCCGCAAGCTCTCCTAAAAACGAGCCGACGCCCTGAGTGTCTCGCTGCGTTTTCTTGTCGATAAACGGAAATTTCGCGAGATCCTTAAGTGTTTTGAGGTCGGATGGCTTTACTCCCGCCGCGTCAAAGCTGCGGTGATAGTGTGGTGAGTTTTCGTACGCAAAGGCCAATTCCTCGCGCAGAGCGGCAAGCTGATACTCCTCAAGCTTTTCGCGCGGCTGAGTTTCAAGCTCCTTGCGCCAGTATTTTCCGTTCGGTGTGTGACGTGCCATTATTATTTTCTCCCGTTATATTCATTGTCTTTTATTTGTGCAATTTCATCGTCAGTCAAATGAGAAAATCTCGTCTGACGGCGCAGATATTCGGTCTTATCCCCTCCTCGCGCGGGTGTTTCGGTGTAAACGCCGTTCTCGAATTCGCGCAAGGGCCACACTCCGCAGTCAACGGCGGCCTTTGCGATGTCCACCGTGTCCGCTGTGTCATAGCCCCACCCTGTCGGACAGGGCGCAAGCACGTGAATGTACTTTGTGCCGCGGATTTCAGACGCTTTTTTGACCTTGTTCATATAGTCCGTGAGATATCCGATACTCGCCGTTGCGGCATAGGGAATCCCCTGTGCGCGCACGATTTCAAACATATCCTTTTTGCGAAACTCGTTTCCGCGCGATACGGTACCAGGGGGCGTCGTCGTCGTCCGCGCGCCGTAGGGCGTGAGGGACGATTTTTGTATGCCGGTGTTCATATAAGCTTCGTTATCGTAGCAGATGTACAGAATATCGTCGTTGCGGTCTATCGCGCCGGAAAGCGCCTGAATGCCGATGTCCGCCGTGCCGCCGTCTCCGGCAAAGCTCACAACCGTAAAGTCCTTTTCGCCGCGCGCGTTAAGTCCGGCGAGGATGCCCGTCATCATACTTGCGGTTCCGGCAAAGGTCGAGATAATCGCGTTGTTTGCAAACGCAAGCTGCGGAAAGTTAAACCCCACGGCGCTCATACACCCGGCGGGCAGAACGGCGACGGCGCGGTCTCCGAGAACCTTCAGCGCAATGCGCACGGCAAGCGAGCCGCCGCAGCCGGCACACGCCTTGTGACCGAAGAAGTATTCGTTTTTGGATAATTCACGCGCGTTCATAGATACAGAACCTCCGTTTCGGGTTCATCGGCAAGCGTTTTGAAGATCCCGCGTATCGCGGCTGCCGGAATGTCCTCTCCGCCGAGGCCGCCGATTGCCGAAAGCGTCGCCGCCGCCGTGACGGACGCAACCTCCGTAAAAACGGCCCCGCCGCGCCCGGCCGCAAGGTCTTTTTCAAGGACTGCGGCGCGTTTTCCGTTGAGGATTGCCGCAATTTCCTTTCCGGGAAACGGGCGTATATAACGCAGACGCAGAACGCCCGCGCGTATGCCCTCCTCCCGCAGCTCATCCGCGACGGAACGCGCGAGGCCGGACACGGAGCCGAGCGTTACAAGTACGAAATCCGCGTCGTCAGTGCGATAAGCGTCGAGCGCGCCGGTGTATTTTCTGCCGAAAATGTCCGCGAAGTCCTTTTCCGCTTCCGCAATCGCGTCAAACGCGCGTAGCATTGCGTTGTGGTGCGCTATGCGGAACTGCTTGTTGTGCCCCGGTCCCGCCGAAAACGCCATGTTAACGGGCTTGTCAAAGTCGATTTTGTTGTCAGTCTGAAACTCCGGCAGGAATTTGTCCGCAAGCTCCTGCTCCGGCACGTCCACCGGCTCGTAGGTATGCGTCAGGTGAAACCCGTCGAGATTCACCATAAACGGCACGGAAACGCGCGCGTCCTCCGCAATGCGAAACGCCATAAGCGCGAGGTCGAGCGCCTCCTGCGCGTTTTCTGCGTACGCCTGTATCCACCCGCACGAGAGCTGAGACAGACTGTCGCTCTGGTCGCCATAAATGTTCCACGGCAGGGCAAGCGCGCGGTTTGCGTTCATCATAACAATCGGAAACCGCCCGCCCGCCGCGTACGGCAGACACTCCGCCATATAGAGAAGTCCCTGCGAGCTTGTCGCGGTGAACGTGCGCACTCCGGCGGCGGAGGCGCCGATAGCGCAGGAAAGCGCCGAGTGCTCGGACTCAACGTGTATGAAGTTGGCGGCAAGCAGTCCGTCCGCAACGTACTCGGACAGTCGCTCGACGACGACCGTCTGCGGCGTTATGGGATACGCTGAAATCACAGCCGGCTTTGCCAAAAGCACGCCGAGCGCAAACGCGTCGTTTCCTGAAATAAACTGCACGCTCATTGTCCCGCCTCCCGCTCCGGCTTCATCGCGATCGCGCCCTTGGGGCAGGCCTTTACGCAAATACCGCAGCCCTTGCAAAAGTCGAGGTCAAAGCCTATCTTGCCGTCCTCTGTTTCAAAAATCGTCCCGTCGGGACAGTGCAGGTAGCATTGCAGACAGCCAATACACGCGGCATCGTCCAGAACCGGGCGCATAGTACGCCAGCCCGCGTTTTTCTGCGTGAGGTAGCCCGCCTCAAAATATGTACCCTCGGGGTAGGTAAACTCGCCCGAGTGAAGCGTCGGTTTAAGCATTGAGCGCCTCCAAAACGGCGTCCGCGTTTCTTTTGCGTATTTTTTCGGGCATAACGTCCTCAATCGCGCCGACAATAGAATCCGCCGAAAAGCCGAGCCTTTTTGCCAGCCGCGCAAGCAGAATCGTGTTCACCGTCGGCAGCCTGTTGCGCGCCGCCGCCGCGTAATCCTCAGGAGCCGGGATAAGCGCAGCGTCGTCTGACAGCGCGTTGTCAGGCGCAAGCGTTTCGTCCAAATAAACCGTAAAGCTCGGCGCTGTTATCTCCGAACGGTCTGAAATCGGGCTATTGTCGAGCTTTGTAAACGCCCGCATGGGCGCGCCGCGCCGCTCCGGCCCAAAGGATGGAAACGCGAGCGCGTATCCGCCGGAGCGAACCGCCGCCGCGCCGAGTATCCGCGCCGCCGTGAACGCGCCCTGCCCGCCGCGTCCGTGCCATAAAATCTCTGTCACAGCTTCCACCTCAGGAGAAATTTTTGCAGCCTGTTG
>JAISTA010000150.1 GCA_031272845.1 Oscillospiraceae bacterium | reverse complement strand
GAAAAGCTTTTCGTCAAAAAGAACCACCACTCGCGCGGCCGAGTCCCACTTCCAAACACCGCCCCCGCCCCCATACCTTATTTGCATTAACCGCC
Source organism: Oscillospiraceae bacterium (assembly GCA_031272845.1). Lineage (GTDB taxonomy): Bacteria > Bacillota > Clostridia > Oscillospirales > Oscillospiraceae > JAIRRO01. The sequence continues at coordinate 2,594 of JAISTA010000150.1, read as the reverse complement.
CCAAAAAAGCTATTTTACATTCCGCCCTGCCTGTGATATAGTATCCTCAATAAAGTATTGTCGGGAAAAACCCGCACTGTAAAAACAAGGAGACAAAAACATGGCATATACGCTCAAGCCCATTTCAGATCGTGTCGTTGCTATGCGCGAGAAATACCGCTCGACGCAGCCCGAAATCTGTATCGCACGCTATCGGCTGATCACTGAATTCTACACGCAGCATCCCGAAATGGAAGGCATTCTGAAGCGCGCGAAGAATTTCAGGAACATCTGCGAGAACATTCCGGTTCGTATTGACGACGGCGAGGTTATCGTCGGCGCGCAGTCCGGGAAATACCGCGCTGCCGCGCTTTACCCGGAAAACAGCGTTGACTGGCTGAAGGAAGAGCTTGGCAACCGCCGCCTGTCAACGCGCGAGATTGACCCGTACATCATTTCCGAGGAGGACCGCGAGTTTGTTCTCTCGACGATCGACTTCTGGGCTAAGGAATGTATGTCCGCGAAAACTGACGCACAGATTTTAGACGAATATTTCCCCATTGCCGGAAACGGCGTTACAATGTTCGCGGCGCGCAGCCAGACGGCCTCGCCTGTCGGCCATTTTGTTACGGGCTACAATACCGCGATCCGCAAGGGCTTCGCCGCGATTAAGGCCGCGGCTGAGGCAAAGCGCAAGGAATATATAGCAAGCGCTCTTCCGGGAACGACAATTGACAAGTACAACTTCTACCGCGCGGTTTCTATCGTTTGCGACGGTATTATTACGCTCACAAAGCGCTACGCAAAGCTTGCCGAGGAGCAGCTTGCGGTTGAGACGCGCCCGGAGCGCAAAAAAGAGCTTGCGATGATGGCCGAGGGTCTCAACTGGACGGTTGAAAAGCCCGCGCGCAACTTCTATGAGGCTGCACAGTGCCTGTTTATGTACCAGACGGCTCTTTGCCTGGATGCGAATATGCACGGCATATCCTTCGGACGCGTCGATAAATACCTCGGCGATTATTTAGAGCGCGACCTTGAAAACGGCACGCTTTCGCCCGAATACGCGCAGGAGATTATGGATCTTCTGTACCTCAAGGTTGCCGAGATGAACAAGCCCTGGTCATACGGCGCGACGCAGTCGAACCCCGGCTACACCTCCGGCCAGCTTATGACAATGGGCGGAATGGATAAGGACGGAAACGACGCTTCAAACCAAGCCACGTTCTATATGCTTCAGGCGGTAGGCCGTCTGCTCCTGCACGATCCCCCGCAGTGCCTGCTTGTCCACAAGGGCACGCCGGACGCGCTGTGGGAGGCAGCAATTGAGACAACAAAACGCGCCGGCGGCGTTCCGACCTACGAAAATCAGGATATCATCATTCCCGCGCTTATGGCACGCGGCCTGTCGCTTGAAGACGCGCGCGGCTGCACGCTCGTCGGCTGTGTTGAGCCCGCCGGCTGCGGAAACGAATGGCCGGCCTGCGGCGGTACCGGCACGGAGTCGTATATGAACCTTGCAAACGCGCTGCAGCTCGCGATTAACGACGGCTATACGCCCGTTCCGATGCTGAACGCGTTTACGGCGGCCCCAGCGGGATCGCCGAATGTGCGCGTAGGCGAGCCGACGGGTTACCTCTATGAGATGAACTCGATTGAAGAGGTCTGCGAGGCTTTCAACAAGCAAATCACAAAGTTTGTGCGCTGGCACATCATGAACATCAACTCGTTTGAGTACATTGGCCGTCAGATTCTGCCGCAGCCGCTCGTCTCCGCGACGATGGAGGGCTGTATGGAAAAGGGTATGGACGTTATGTGGGGCGGCGCAAAGTACAACTCAACGGGAGATTCCGGCGTCGGTATAGGAAACGTGGCGGATTCTCTGAACATCATAAACCAGGTCTGCTTCGTTGAGAAGAAATACACTACCCGCGAGCTGTATGACGCGCTTATGGCGAACTGGGAGGGCTATGAGGATATGCACGCGTACATTATGAACGAGTGCAAGCATTACGGAAACGGCTATCCCGAGTGCGACAGATTCGTTGACATAGCGGGTAAGTACTTTGCGGACGCAGTCACGGCATGCACGGGCCCGCGCGGCGGTTTTTCCGCTGGACTGTACCCGGTTACGACAAACGTAATGTTCGGTTACCTGACAAAGGCGACGCCGGACGGCCGCTATGCCGGTCAGCCTTTGGCGGACGGTATCGCGGCTCCGCAGGGCTATGACAAGAACGGCCCGACGCAGGTTATCGCCTCTGTTGCGGCGCTAAAGCAGGACGCTTATGCCAACGGGACGCTCATGAACCTCAAGTTCCACCCGAACGCGATGAACGGAGAGGACGGCGTGACAAAGCTGAAGCAGTTGATCCAGACCTACTTCGCTCTAGGCGGAATGGAGCTGCAAATCAACGTCATTTCCGTTGACACGCTGAAAAAGGCGCTCACGAATCCTGACAAGTACAAGGATCTCGTTGTGCGCGTCGCCGGCTTCTCGGCCTACTTCGTCGAGCTGCACCCGGACGGACAGCGAGATCTTATCTCAAGAACCGAGCTGGCGCTGTAACGGCTGCCTGACAGAAAAGCACGCCTCATGGAAAAGATTTTCCTTGAGG
>JAISTA010000143.1 GCA_031272845.1 Oscillospiraceae bacterium | reverse complement strand
ACACGCCTGCGTCCTCCTCCTGGCAATCCGAAAAATATTCTCGCAAATCCGAACCGCTTTTCATGTGGTTTGACTATAACGCTGGAGGCAGCCGATGAACATATTATCTAAAATAAAGGAGCTGCCGAAAGCCGGCGTAAAGCTCCGTTCTTCTTTGCGCACAAAATACGTAATCATTCTAGGTATAACCACGCTTGTTATCCTCTCTGCGGTCACAATCGCGGTCACGCTGAATGTGCGCACCTACTACCGCTCGTATTTTGCGCGCATAACCTCCGAGGTATTCACTGACACAGACCTTCAGGCGGCGCTTTCCGCCTGTCTTTCAGCCGAAAGCCCGCCTGAGCTGATGTACGACGTTTTGATCGCCTACTCCGGCAAGCTCGGAATAGACGGTGAGCGCCGCACCTTTTTCATTCTCGACGCAAACGGAGCGATCGTGCTTTCAAACGCGCGCGACGGCAACCTTGTCGGCAAATACGACTTTCAGCGCCGCGTTATCGGCCCGTACACAATCCTGCTGCGGGACGACAGAACGCTTGCCTCCGAAATGGCGGAAAGCATAACGTCAATCACGATTAAGTCCGGCTTTGTGGTAATATTCGTCGCATCCGTGCTGTTTTTCGGCATAGCGCACGCCGTTACGGCTCCTATTGAGGAAATGACGCGCACGGCGATAAAAATCGCAAAGGGCGACTATTCAGACAAGGTAAAGGTGCGCTCGCACGACGAGATCGGCCGCCTGGGCCGCGCCTTTAACTACATGGCAAAGCAGCTCCGCCTGACTATCGAAAGTCTTGAGCGCTCGGAGGAGGCGCAGCGCGTGCTGATTGCGGACGTTTCGCACGAGCTTAAAACGCCGCTGACCTCCGTTACGGCCTATGCCGAAACTATGCTGACCTCGGAGGTTCCGCAGGAGGCGCAGCTTGAGTTTCTCAAGATAATCCTCTCTGAGGCGCGGCGCATGACGCGCATAATCGGCAGACTGCTTGAGCTTTCGCGGTTTGACTCCGGCAAGGTCGCGCTGGACGTTTCGTATATCGACGTAAACGAGGTGTGCCAAAAGGCCGTTTCCGCGATAAAAATACAGCTGCAAAAAAAGGAGCAGCAGCTAAAGCTCTCCTGCGCCGAGGTGCCGAAGATAAAGGGAGACGCGGAGCGCATACTTCAGGTAATCCTGAATCTGCTGTCAAACGCCTCCAAATACACGCCGCAGGGCGGCAAAATCCTGATGACGACAAACTATCTGCCCGATACAATGCAGCTCCAGATAGCCGTGCGCGACAACGGAGACGGCATATCAGAGGTCGACCTGCCGCACGTATTCGAGCGGTTTTACCGCGCGGACAAGGCCAGAACGTCTGAAAACTCCTCAACAGGTCTCGGCCTTTCCGTTACAAAGGAGATAGTAACGCTGCACGGCGGCGACATTACGGCGGTAAGCAAGCCCGGCAAGGGCAGCCTGTTTACGGTAAGCCTGCCTGTCGGGGAGAAGTAAGAACCTGTATGTTAAATACAAACACCGGGGGAACAAATTCCCCCGGTGTTTTTTAGCTTCCGCTCCGCTGTTCTACTTCTCATACTCAAAATTAGTACCGCAGCTGAAGCATCTTGCGCGGTCCGATTTCTGATTTTTTCCGCAGACAGGACAGTCAAACACTTCCTGACCCCGCTGCAAATATACCTTCACTGTATTGTTTTGCGTTTGCACTTCCTCAGACTTAGCTTTTCCGCAATTACAACAGAATTTTGCTTCAGCCGCGTTCGTTTTTTTGCAAGCCTTGCAAACCCACGCAATAGCAATGATCTTCAGCCTTGCGCCGCACGCAGAGCAGAATCTGCTGTCTGTCTCACTTACTGTGCCGCAATCCGGGCAAACAGGGTCGATTTTTTCCTTTGGCTGCGGCGGTTGATGAGTAAACTGCGAAGCGCTGTTCTGCGGCGCACTATTCTGCGGGGCGCTGTACTGCGGCGCGTTATATTGCTGGGCACGCGGATAATACGGCTGTTGTCTTTGCGTTTTATCTTCAATCAACAGCGCTACTATTAATGCCGGCAGAAAAAAGAACCAACCGAAAAAGAAAAAACCGACGGCACTGTGCCCTTTTTTACCGGCAATATTTGCCGGAATAAGGCACAACAGAAAACCAATTACAATAAATAAGATTATCAATTCCAAAATACTGACTCCTGAAATGTTGACTCATACGCCTCACATATGTTTATACAATGTAACATGGTTTCCGCCGTTTGTCAACATATTTTTCATATTTTTTCAATATTTTTTCGAATTTCGATTAAGATATTACGTAAGATGTTTTCCCAAGGACAAAAAAACACCGGAGGAAATGTCCCCCCGGTGTTTTGCTTTACAGCTCCCTACCTTGCGACCGAATACAGCACCTCGTTGTTCTCCGTAACCTCCGCCACGCCTGACGTTATTTCCTCCGGTTTTTGGTCCAGCGAGGCGAGAAACGTCGCAATATCCTTTTCGGCGTTCTGTCCGTTGCGGATAATCACCGTAAAGCGGCTTTCGTAGTTAAATGAGATTGCGTCCCGCCGCCCGACGGACATTATCGGCACGGAGCCGTAGATTCCGTTCGCCTCAAGACCCGCGATCACGTTCAGTATTATCTGCGCCTGCCACGCGTAGGCGGCGTCGAGCATAAGCGCCTTGCCGGGCGTCGTGCCCGTCAGCGTAACGCCGGACACCTCAACAAGCCCCGCCGGCTTTTGCGAAACGGCCTCAAGACCGCGCGCGAACCTGTCTATCAGTAAAAACTCGCCGCCGACTGTTATAAACGCCTTGGGAACCTCTTCCGTAACCGTGATTTCAATCGTGTCCGAAAACGAGCCCTTTACGATAACCTGTGATATGTAAGGAAATTTGTCCGTTATCGCCTTGGCTATTTTTTCAGACGGCAAAAGCAGCGTGCTTGAGCCGAGCTGCACGCCTGAGGCCTGCGCGATTTCCTCGCCGGAATATCTGCTTGCCCCGATGACAATGATTTTCGCCGCCTTGCAGAACACGGCGCTTGCAAGCAGAATAACCGATAGCGCTGCAAGCACCACCGGAATCAGCGGACTTCCAAGTCTGTATCTTTTCGTTTTAGCTTTTGTATTTGCTGACATCAGGCGTATAGTCTCCCCTGGCCGCCGCCGGCTCCGTCCGGCTTTTCGGTTCGCTTTGCCGCGCCGGCGCTCTCGCTCCGCTCCGGCGTATTCATATACATAATGTTTGCGCCCACAGACCTCAGATCGCGCACCAAATCCTCATAGCCGCGCTCAATGTGCTGAATCTCGCCTATCTCCGTAATCCCCGAGGCGCACAGCCCTGCAACGGCAAGCGCCGCCCCGCCGCGCAGATCCGTCGCGTCAACCGAGGCGCCGCACAGCGCCTTGCCGCCGGAAACCATCGCGCTGTTTTCAAAAAGTGTAATCTCCGCGCCGAGCTTTTCAAGCTCGCGGCAGTATTTGAAGCGCTCCGAAAAGATTTTTTCGACAAAAACGAAATTACCGCTGACTGCCGAGGCCGCCGCGACAAGCGTCGGCGCGGCGTCCGTCGGAAACGCCGGGTACGGCTCCGCGACAACGCTTCCGGAGGCCGTTCGCGGCGCGGCTGTTTTTATGTGTATGCTCGTTTTGGACGTGTTTATCTCGCAGCCCCAGCCGCGAAGAACAGTCAAAAGCGACTCAATATGCGTCGGGCCGCAGTCCGTCAGCAAAACCTCGCCTCCGGCGGCCGCAACTGCGCAGAGGTATGTTCCCGTGACAATCCTGTCGGGAATAATAGTATGCGTGACGTTCATAGCGCAGGTGTCAATACCGCGCACGGTGATAACAGACGTTCCCGCGCCCTCGATATCCGCGCCGAGCTTGCGCAGGTACATCTGCAAATCCCAGATTTCGGGCTCCTTTGCAGCGTTTGCGATAACCGTCGTTCCCTGCGCGAAAACAGAGGCAATCATCGCGTTTTCAGTCGCGCCGACAGACGGGCCGCGAAAGTCAATGCGCCGTCCGATAAGCCGCCGGCCGGCCGGAATAATACAGCGTATTTTGCCTGCGTCCTCGTGAATGTCCGCGCCAAGCTCGCGCAGCGCCTTTATGTGCATATCAATCGGCCGGGGGCCAAGCTCGCACCCGCCGGGGTAAGACAGCGTAACCTCGCCGCACCGCGCGAGTATCGCGCCGAGGAAAATTACGGAGGAGCGCATTTCGCGCATAAGCCCATCGGGAATTTCAGTCGTCGATATAACGCTCGCGTCAACCGTCAGAGCCCCGCCGGAAAGCTCCGCCGTGCAGCCGATGTGGCGAAGGATTTTCATCGCCGCCGCAACGTCTGAAATGTTGGGAACGTTTTGGAAAACGCTTATCCCTTCGTTAAGGATAGATGCCGATAAGAGCGGAAGAACGCTGTTCTTCGCTCCCTGGATTTTTATTGAACCGTAGAGCTTGTTTCCGCCCTCGATCACTATTTTTCTCATCGCTGACTCCTTGCCGAACTTGTAGCGCAGCCGAACGCGCGTGCGAACACGCGGCAATCCAAGCTGCAGTTATCTTATTTTATGTCGGTCTTTGAGCTTGCGTTACTCTTTTGCATTTTACTTAGGTGTACCGAGCCGCCTCGCCTACGCGCGCGCCTTTTTATTCTGCACCGCTTCCATTATCCGAACGGCGATCTCAAGCGCGGGTCTTCCCGGCGCTTTTTTCTTCAGGCTCTCGCGCATTTGATCAAGCTTTTCTGTGTCCTCCAACAGCCGCGCCGTTTTTTCGTACAGCGCCGCGCCGGTAAGTCCCGCCTCCGGCAAAACTACCGCCGCGCCGTCTTTTTCCAGACCTTCGGCATTTTTTATCTGCTGACCTCCTGTTACGTGCGGGGACGGAACAAGAATAGACGGCAGACGCAGGGCGCAAAGCTCCGCGATTGTAGAGCCGCCCGCGCGTCCGATAAACAAATCCGCTGCGGCCAAATAAACTCCCGCGTCCTCAAGGTACGGCTTTATTATAACGTTCGGCGGCACGCTTCCGCCGCACGCTTTAGCCGCGCCGTCTGCTATAAGCCCTGCGGCAGTCTCGCTTCCCGCTCCGTGTATATGCGTAAATTCGCGCCTTTGCGCGGCAAGAAGGTCGAAATCCTTTGTTATCTCGTTCATAACGGAGCTGCCGAGACTGCCCCAGAACGAAACCACAAGCCTGCTTTTTTCGGGTATACCCAGAAGCTCCCGCGCGCTTTGCCTTGTCAAATCGTAAAATCTGCTTCGCACAGGCGTTTGCAACACCTCAGCGGCCGGATTTTTGAACTGCGGCAGCGTCTCCGAAAACGCGGTCAGCAGATTCGTAACTCTGCCGGAAAGCGCCTTTACAGCAAGCCCGGCAACAGAATTCGACTCATGCACGCCCGTCGGAATCCGCGCCTTTTGCCCCTCGCGCAAAACGGGGTAGCAGACATAGCCGCCGGTGCCGAAAATGTAGTCCGGAGAAAACTCCGCAATCAGCCTGCGGCTTTCGCCGAAGGAGCGCAGGAGCTTTCCCGCTGCGCGCAGGTTAAACAGCAGTCCCTTCGGAGAAAGCGAGCGCCTCAGCCCCGACATACTGATGTTGCGAACCTCAAAGCCCGCCTCGGGAATCAGCCTGTTTTCAAGAGGCCGGCCCGCGCCGACAAACAGGATATTGCACTTCGGATCAAGCTCGCGCAAGCCCTCGGCAACCGCAATCGCAGGATTTATGTGGCCGGCTGTTCCGGCGCAGACAATGAGTACATTCATTCAGGTAAGTTATCCTTAACGGCGCTGACGGTCAATGTATCCGCGCTCAAAATTCGTATTCGGGAATTGTCCTTGAGGCCGAAAGCACTATTCCGACGCCGAGAAGCTGCGTTACAAGAGCGGACAGTCCGCTTGAGAAAAACGGCAGCGATATTCCGGTAGACGGTATGGAATTCGTAATTACCGCGATATTAAACAGAATTTGCAGAGCAAACATAGACACAATCCCCGCAACGACGATTGCGGTGTGCCTGTCGCGCACATGCCGGGCAATCCAAAAGCCTCGCCAGACGAATACCGCGAACACAAACATAACGGCTATCGCGCCCAAAAACCCGGTTTCCTCGCAGAAGATGGAGAATACATAGTCGTTTTGCTTTTCGGGCAGGTAGTTGAACTTCATGCGCGACTGCAAATAGCCTACGCCCGTCAGTCCGCCGGAGCCGATTGCGAGCAGGGACATGTTGGTCTGATAGCTCGCGCCGGAGGGATCCTTATCCGGGTGCAGCCAGAAAACAACGCGCATCAGCTGATAGGGCTTAATTTCCTCGGAATATATCGCGCTTATCTCGCTTGCGGAGGGCTCGCGCGTCTGGCTCTCAAGCTCAATGCGCGCCTCTGCGGCCTTATAGCGGCTGTTTGCGAGAATTATAACTGCGGCGGCCGCAACAGCAATAAGAGCAACGCAGATTATAATTGTTTTTTTCGGCAGTCCGCCGATGATCAGGACGCAAACGGCGACCGCCGCGATTATAATCGCAGCCGACATGTGCGGCTGAAGCGCAAGCGGGATGAGTGAAATCACCAGTACAAAATTGTACGGAAAAAGCGTGTAGCAAAAAAAGCGCAGAAACGTCTTTATCGGCCAAACAACCGGGTACAAAACCATCAGCGGCGAGCGGCTTAGCGCGTCCTTGAACGAGCGCCACCAAACAACAATGCGGCGTATGAACAGAGCCCGCGTGTACTCCTCCGCCGGACGCTCCTCGCCCGTATGGTAAAGCGGCCTGCCGTCACGGCAGAGCTTGTCCGCAAACACGAGTATTACGCCGATTTTTATCAGCTCAGACGGCTGAAACCGAATCGGTCCGATAACAAGCCAGCGCCGCGCCCCGTTTGACGCGCCGGACAGCGGCCCGCCCAGCGTAAGGCACGTCAGCACAACGGCGACCGCCCAAAATATAAGCGACAGGCTGCGAAAGGTCAGCTTTTTGTCAAGCCGGGACACCGGGATAAAAGAAGCAAGGTACATCGCCGCAACCGCGACGGGCGCGGCAAGCAGCTGCTTGCTGATAACGTCAAAGGTAATTCTGTTTCTGTCAACAAAGCTGGCGGATAAAAGAGCCGCAAGTCCGATTATAAGCAGAATCAGAGACAGCAGAAAAAACGGAGCGTCCGCTTTTTGATAGCTCGGGTTTTGGGCGAGCGAGCTTTGAAACCGCTCCTCCGCACTGTCCCGGCGGTGTTTATATGCAGTGAATTCCGTCATATCACATATTCATATAGAGCGGAGCAGAGATGATAAAGGATACAACAGCGCAAACAGCTGAAACTCCCGTAAAGATAAAGAACAGCTTGTATTCAGACCAGCCGCTTCGCTGCAGCGCGTGGTGCATAGGCGCTCCCCTGAATATTTTTTTGCCGTGCGTGAGCTTATAGTAGCCGATAAAGATAACGTCAGACATTACCTCAAGGAAGTATATCAGTCCAAGCGGCAAAAGGATCAGCGGAATGTCCAGCGCAAACGCGATTCCGACGACGCTCCCGCCGAGAAACATAGCGCCCGTGTCGCCCATAAAAACCTTTGCCGGGTGGAAATTGTAGAACAAAAAGCCGATAATTCCGCCTGAAATCGCCGCCGCGTAAAGCCCGATCCCGGCGTAAATTGTGCCCCAAATAATCGTTATCGCGGTAAAGCACAGCGTAACGGGCAGCGTAACTCCGGCGCAAAGGCCGTCCGCGCCGTCAGTCAGGTTAACTGCGTTGACCTCGGCGACAATGACAATCGCGGCAAATACAAGGTACACAGGCTCGCTGATCGGAATTGTGACCCGAAAAAACGGCACATACAGGTTCGGTGAAAGCTTTCCCATAGCGCGCATAAGCATAATATAGGCGACCGCCGCCGCAAGCTGAAGTATAAACTTCTGCGAGGCGGTAAGCCCCAGGTTGCGCCCTTTTTTTACCTTCGTCAAATCGTCCAAAAAGCCGATAGCGCCGAAAACAGCGGACAGGGCGAATATAGACAAATACGTCGTGTGCCCACGGCTTACGTCAATTACAAACAGCGCGATAAAGCCCGCGACCGCTCCCGCAATAAATATAAAGCCGCCGAAGCTCGGAGTTCCCTCCTTGTGGCCGTGCGAAACAGGCATGTCCTCTTGTATGTGCTGAACAAATTTGCGGCGGGACAGGTACGGTATCAGAAAAAACCCGGTCACAACGGCGGCGGCGAGCGACACCGCAAAAATTATAATATAGTTCTTCATTTATTCCTCCGGGTTCTCCTTTGCGTCCGCTTCGGCAGGCTCTGAAAAAAACTCCTCCAGCGCGTCCGCTACAACCTCGCGCTCGTCAAAATGGCGCTTTTCCTTGCCGATGATGATGTAGTCCTCATGGCCTTTTCCAAGCAGCATAAGCGTATCTGACGGCTGCAAAATAGATACGCCGTACCGGATTGCCTCTTTTCTGTCGGTTATAACAGTATATTTGTCCTTACCGTCCTTTATTCCGGCTGCAATCTCGCGTATAATCTCGTCCGGGTCTTCCGTTCTCGGATTGTCGCTTGTGATGATCACAAAATCAGACTGCTCTATTGCTATTCTGCCCATTTCGGGGCGTTTATCCTTGTCGCGGTCTCCGCCGCACCCAAACAGCGCAATCAGCCTTCCGGGCGTAATATCCGCCATTGCCTCAAGCACCTTTTGCATCGCCTCCGGCTTGTGCGCGTAGTCGATGTATATCGAAAAGTCCGCGCTTTCCGGCACAGGATAGCGCTCAAGCCTGCCCTTAACGGGCGGCGCGGCGCCGATTTGCTTTGCCGTTTCGGCAAGAGAAAACCCGCACACGCACAGGGCGGCGGCCGCCGCAAGCGCGTTGTATACATTAAATATACCCGGCATTCCGACTGAGGAGCGCACAAGCTCAGCCCCGCGCAGAATGATGAATTCAGAGGTTTCCGGCAGAAGCTTCAGGTCCTTCGCGAAAAACTGCGCGTCCTCGCTGCCGTTAACCGAGTATTTGCTGACCTCGCACCCGGCATTTTCGGCGGCGGCAAGCATAATCCCGGCATAAGCGTCGTCCGCGTTGATAACAGCCGCGCGGCTCTGGGCGAAGATCAGCGCCTTGGCGTTTGCGTATTCGTCCATCGTGTTGTGCTCGTCCAAATGCTCGTGCGACAGGTTCGTGTAAACCGCCGCGTCAAAGGTCAGACCGAACACCCGCTTTTGCACAAGCGCGTGGCTGGAAACCTCCATAACGCAGTATTCACACCCGGCGCTCACCATTTCCGAAAACAGACGGTGCAGCTCAAGATGACCCGGCGTTGTAAGCTCCGACGGGTATTCCGCCGCACCGGTAAAGTTGCTGTTTGTGCCGATCAGGCCGCAGGGACGTCCCGTCGCGGCCTCGATAACGCTTTTCAGAATGTGCGTCGTCGTGGTTTTCCCGCTCGTTCCCGTAACGCCGATTATTTTCAGCTTTTTTGCGGGATTGCCAAAGCTGTTTGCCGCGATAAGCGCCGCCGCCTCGCGGTCGTCCCTCACCTGAATATACGGCACGCGCAGCATAGCTGGCTTTTTCACGGCGGAGACGATAACCGCCGCCCCGGCGGCCTTCGCCTGCCTGCGAAACGAGTTGCCGTCTGAATCGTGTCCGCAGACCGCCATAAACAGATCGCCGGAGCCGACGCGGCGCGAATCAAAGCGCACGTTATTAACGTCCGTCTCCACATTGGCTGACGAGCTTATTATATCCACATTTTCAAGTAATTTTTTCAGCTTCATTCTCTGTTTACCCGCTCTGCCGCGAAAATTTTTATTGCCAAGCCTTAAGCTCTAAGCCCTAATCCCTGATAACCTCAACCGCGTCTGACGCGTCGCTTCCAAAGGAAACTCCGATAACCGTTCCGCGGTAGGCCGTCTGCCCCGGGGCGATCGACTGGTAGGTCACAAACGCGCCGCTTGTCGGCAGAAATCCGCCCTGTGTCGAGGCGCACAGCCCCGCCGTCTCAAGCTTTTCCCGCGCCTTGTCGGCAGTAAGGCCGACAACATTGGGCACCGTCACCTTTTTCTGCGGCTCCGCGTTTTCCGCCGTGTAAATCACAATCGTTGAACCCGGCATGAGCTTTTCTCCCGCCTTTGGCAGCTGGCTTACAACCGTTTCTCCGCTGCCGATGACGTTAACCGTCAAGCCCTCAGCCGCCGCAAGCTCCTTTGCCTTGTCAACCGTCTCGCCGGAAAAGCGCGGCACGGTCACGTTCAGCGCGGCAAGCTGCCGCTCCGTATAGCTCGGCTTAACGCCCATATACGGCAGAATGTCGGCAAGCATAGCCCCGACAATCGGGGCGGCCATCGTTCCGCCGTAAATCTGCACTCCCGTGTTGGCAGAAGGCGTATCAATCAGAAGGAGTATCGCAATCTGCGGGTTTTCAACAGGCGCAAAGCCGTAAAAGGAGACGATATAATCCTTCGGCGTACCCTCCGCGTTTTGCGCCTGCTCCTTTGTTTTCTCGGCGGTACCTGTTTTTCCGCCCACCTTATAGCCCGTAACGCGCGCCTGCTTTCCGCTCCCGGACTCAACAACTCCCTCAAGCATCGCCCGCACAGTCCGGCTTGTCTGCTCGCTTATGACCTGGCGCACCAAAAAGTCGCCGTCGCCCTTTATGTCCGCGCCCGATTCGGACAGCACCTCTAAAACCGCGTGCGGCGTATACAGCTTTCCGCCGCCGATTGCTGCTGAAGCGGCCGCTATCATTTGTATCGGCGTAATCTCAAAGGTCTGTCCAAAGGCAGTCGCCGCAAAGGAGGACTGATTTTTCGGGTCGCAAAACACCTTGTCCGTCCACCAAAAGCCCGCCTCGTCGCGCCCTATATCCGTTCCCGTGCGCTCCATAAGACCAAACGCGCGGATGTATTCGTAAAATTTCGCGGCACCGAGCCGCTGCGCCATCTGCACAAACGCGATGTTGCACGAGTTTGAAACCGCCTGCGAGAGCGTCTGCTGCCCGTGCGCCTTAACGCACGTAACGGGCTTTGTTCTTCCCGGAACTTCGTAGGAGCCGGAGCAGTAAAACCCCGAATGCTCGTTGACAACGCCCTCTTCCAGCGCCGCCGCAAGCGTTATTATCTTGAATACGGAGCCCGGCTCGTATCCCTGCGTTATAAGCCGGTTTGACCACATTTCGTTTTGCGCTGCAATCGTCGCTTCCTTGCGCGCCGCGTCGTCCTTTATTGCGGCAAGCTGATTTTGCACGTTTTCCGGCAAATCGTTCGGCGAGTTCGGGTCAAAAACTCCGTCTGCCGTGTAGTTGACCATACCTAGTATTTCGTTTGTCTTAGGGTCAACGGCAATCGCCGCCGCGCCCTTGGCGACGCCGTAGCGCGCGATTGCCTGCGCGACGTACTTTTCCATGTACTGCTGGATGTTTTTGTCAACCGTCAGCAAAAGATCGCTTCCGGGAATGTCCTCAAAGTAGTTTTCATAGTCGTTGAACAGCATTTCGTCGCCCAGTCCGTTTGTCAGGCTGATAACCTTGCCGTCCTGCCCGGAAAGCTCCTTGTTGTAGGTCTGCTCAACGCCGTACGCGCCCTTGCCCTCCGCGTTCACAAAACCGATAAGGTGCGCGGCCAGCGTGCCTGAGGTGTAAAACCGCTTTACTGTCGGCTGGAGCGATACGCTCTGGTATTTGTAGCTTTTAACCTGCGGCTTTCCGCCGACGATTTTCTGTACACCCTTTTCAAGAACCGCCTCCTCCTTGTAGGGCTTCAGGAGAAATTCACGCATAAGCGCTTCTGTGTCCGCGTCGATAAACCGCTTGAGGTACTGGGAATTTGTCTCTGTTTTCAGTGCTTTTTCAAGAATTTCCTCAGCGGGTATGCCGAGTATCTCAGACAATCCCTGCGCAAGCTCCTCAACGGGCTCATTGTTCAGCTTAGCCCTGTTC
>JAISTA010000130.1 GCA_031272845.1 Oscillospiraceae bacterium | reverse complement strand
CTTTTGTTTTTCCAGGAGCTTTTTCTTTCGCGTAATGTCGCCGCCGTAGCACTTTGCAAGAACGTCCTTGCGCAGAGCGCGTATCGTCTCGCGGGCGATAACCTTGCCTCCTATCGCCGCCTGAACGGGCACCTCAAACAGCTGGCGCGGTATATTATCCTTGAGCTTTTCGACAATTCTGCGCCCGCGCGCATACGCCTTGTCGCGGTGCACGATAAACGACAGCGCGTCTACCGTCTCACTGTTCAGCAAAATGTCCAGCCGCACAAGCTCAGACGGGCGGTAATCCATCAGCTCGTAGTCGAGCGAGGCGTAGCCCTTAGAGCGGGACTTGAGCGCGTCGAAAAAGTCGTATATTATCTCGCCCAGAGGAAGCTTATAGTGCAGCTCAACCCGCGTTTCGTCGAGATACTTCATATCCCGGTATTCGCCGCGCCTGTCCTGACATAAATCCATAAGGTTGCCGACAAATTCAGGCGGCGTGATAATCGAGGCCTTGACAAAAGGCTCCTCTGCCACGTCGATTACAGCGGGGTCTGGATAATTCAGCGGATTGTCGATCATAACGGTCTCGCCGCTTGTCATCGTTATCTTGTAGACAACGGACGGCGCTGTTGTTATAAGGTCAAGGTTATACTCGCGCTCCAGCCGCTCCTGAATCACCTCAAGGTGCAAAAGCCCCAGAAAGCCGCAGCGAAAGCCGAAGCCGAGAGCGGCGGACGTTTCGGGTTCAAAGGAAAGCGACGAGTCGTTGAGCGTCAGCTTTTCAAGCGCGTCGCGCAAGTCAGGATACTTCGCCCCGTCAGACGGATAAACGCCGGAAAACACCATCGGCTGCGCCGCCTTGTATCCGGGCAGCGCCGCAGCGGCGGGTCGTTCCGAATGCGTCACGGTATCGCCTACGTGCGTATCCGAAACGGTCTTTATGCTCGCCGTGATATACCCGACCTCACCGGCTGAAAGCGACGCACAAGGCGCTAATCCGCGCGGGACAATGTAGCCGACCTCGGCCACGCGGTGACTCGCACCTGTCGCCATAAACAAAATCTCGTCTCCGGCCGAAACCTTGCCGTCAAACACGCGCACAAGGACTATAACGCCGCGATACGCGTCAAACTGGCTGTCGAATATGAGCGCGGAAAGCGGCGCGGACTCGTCGCCGTCCGGCGGCGGCACCTCCCGCACAATGCCCTCAAGCACCTGCTCGATATTAAGCCCCGCCTTGGCCGAAATTTCCGGCGCGTCCTCTGCCGGAATTCCGATAATATCCTCAATTTCTTTTTTAACTCGCGCGGGGTCGGCCGCCGGGAGGTCGATTTTGTTTACAACAGGCAGTATCGCGAGGTTGTTGTCAATCGCAAGATACGTGTTTGCAAGCGTCTGCGCCTCAACGCCCTGAGACGCGTCCACAACAAGCACCGCGCCCTCGCACGCCGCAAGAGACCGCGAGACCTCATAGTTAAAGTCTACGTGTCCCGGCGTGTCGATAAGGTTCAGCGTATAATCCCCGCCGTCCCTTGCGCGGTACGTCATTCGGGCGGCGCGCGCCTTTATCGTAATGCCGCGCTCGCGCTCAAGGTCCATATCGTCAAGCACCTGGTTCTCCATATCCCGCGCGGAGATTGCGCCGCAGGTTTCAAGCAGACGGTCAGCAAGCGTAGACTTGCCGTGGTCGATATGGGCGATTATTGAAAAGTTTCGGATTTTATCCTGCATTAGCTGTCCTAATCTGTGTTGGTCGGCATTGCGCCGTCAGTCTTGTCTTTTATCTCGCCGTAATCGGCAAGGGGTATAAGCTGCGCCGCCTCGCGCAGGCGCTCGCTGTCAATATGCGTGTAAATCTGCGTTGTATTGAGGTTTTCGTGTCCCAAAAGCTCCTGGAGCGTTCGCACGTCAACCCCGCTGCCCAGCATAAGCGTCGCCGCCGTGTGCCGCAGCTTGTGCGCCGAAATTTCGGACGACGGCAGTCCCGCCCTCAGCGCGTACTTTTTTATCATATCGTGGACAGTCGTGCGCCCGAGACGCTTGACCTCGCCGTTTCCGGAACCGCCGGCTAAAAACAGGCAGTTTTTGTCCCGCTCAATCGGCATAAGCATTTTTCGGTGAACAAGATACGCGTTCAGCGCCGACACACACGCGTCGTTCAAAAACACAACGCGCTCCTTGCCGCCCTTGCCGCGCAGGCGGATTGAGTTTGCCGTAATGTCCGTCAGGCGGATGCCGATAAGCTCCGAAATGCGCATTCCGCAGTTCAAAAACAGCGTTAAAATCGCGAAATCGCGCGTTTTACTGCGGTTTTTGCCGTCCGTCTCTACAGTTTTCAGGAGTTTAACCGAATCCTCAAGCGATAAATAGTGCGGCAGCGTCTTGCGGAACTTCGGCTGGTCAATATCGGCGGCCGGATTTGCGTCAAGCAGCTTTGTCGTGACCGTTAGGTACTTGAAGAACGAGTTTATCGCTGAGAGCTTTCGCGCCCGCGATTTCGCCGAAATCCCGGAGCCGAGCGCGGCGGCGTCCGCACGCCCCGCCCTGTCCTGCGCCAAAAACAGCAGGAAATCGTAAATTTCCGAAGACGTGATTTTCCGCATAAACTCAACGTCCGCGTCCGCAATTTGAATGTCGTCAAAATTCGGGGTATCGTCCGTAAGGCCCCTGTGCATTTTAATATAACGCAAAAACATCCGTAAGTCAAGGAAGTATTCATCGACAGTCTTTGCGCTGTGCGCCTTAATCGTCAGATGATACGTCAAAAACTCACGGAGAAGCTTTGGTGTTTCAGGTGAATTGAAGTTTTTCATGTCGCCCGGCTTTTTGCGCTGTCAGGCTTGCAAGCCCGAATAACGCTGCGTTTCCCTTTGTTATTGCGGGCGGCACGGGACGCTGAGGGCAGCGTCCCCTACTGTGTCCGCCGCAAATCCATCACGGCCGGCGGGCTGCTGCGCCCGCCGGCCGCGTATTTTTTCCTACTCCGCGTCCGGCGTATCGTCGTCCACCTCGTGGAAGTCCGCGTCATACACGTCGGGGTCGCCGCTCGGCGCGCCGCTCATATCCGGCGCCGCGCCGTCGGCCGCCGCCTGCTGATACAGCTGCTCTGAAACGGCGTAGAACGCCTTTTGCAGCTCCTCAGTTTTTGCCTTAATCTCCTCGTAGTTCTCGCCGCCGGAAACGTCCTTGAGCTTCTGCACCGCGTCAAGCACCGGCTGCTTTTTGTCGTCAGACAGCTTGTCTCCAAGCTCGGCAAGCGCACTCTCAGACGAGTATATCATCTGCTCGGCCGCGTTTTTAATCTCGACCTGCTCCTTTCTCTGAGCGTCCTCAGCCGCAAACTGCTCCGCGTCGCGCATCGCCTTTTCAATGTCGTCTTTAGACATATTCGTTGAGGACGTTATCGTTATGTGCTGCTCCTTGCCCGTGCCGAGATCCTTTGCCTTGACGTTTACAATGCCGTTCGCGTCAATGTCAAACGTAACCTCAATCTGCGGAATGCCGCGCCGCGCGGGGGCGATTCCGTCGAGATGGAACTTGCCGAGGGTTTTGTTGTACTGCGCCATCTCGCGCTCGCCCTGCAGGACGTGAATGTCAACGCTCGTCTGGCTGTCCGCCGCCGTTGAGAAAACCTGCGACTTTGAGGTCGGGATTGTGGTGTTGCGCTCGATAAGGCGTGTGCAAACGCCGCCGAGCGTCTCAAGTCCGAGAGACAGAGGCGTGACGTCCAGAAGAAGCAGACCCTTAACGTCTCCGCCGAGAACGCCGCCCTGAATCGCCGCGCCGATTGCGACGCACTCGTCCGGGTTAATGCCCTTGAACGGCTCCTTGCCGATGATGCTCTTGACCGCATCCTGCACGGCGGGAATACGCGTTGAGCCGCCGACGAGAAGAACCTTTGCAATGTCGCTTGCGGTCAGTCCCGCGTCGGACAGCGCCTGATTCACGGGGCCGATTGTCGCCTTGACAAGCGAGTCCGTCAGCTCGTTGAATTTCGCGCGCGTCAGCGACAAATCAAGGTGCTTCGGGCCTGTCGCGTCCGCCGTAATGTACGGCAGGTTGATTGAGGCAGTTGTAACGCCGGAAAGGTCGATTTTCGCCTTTTCCGCCGCTTCTTTAAGGCGCTGCATCGCAATTTTGTCGCTGGAAAGGTCGATTCCCTCCGCCTTTTTGAACTCCGCAAGAATCCAGTCGATAACCTTTTTGTCGAAATCGTCTCCGCCAAGACGGTTGTTGCCGGCCGTCGCGAGAACCTCCGCGACGTCTCCGCCGACCTCAAGAACAGACACGTCAAACGTGCCGCCGCCGAGGTCGTACACCATAATTTTTTGGAGCTGCTCTTTGTCAACGCCGTAGGCCAGCGCCGCCGCCGTCGGCTCGTTGATAATGCGTTTTACGTCCAGTCCCGCAATCTTGCCCGCGTCCTTTGTCGCCTGACGCTGCGCGTCCGTAAAGTACGCCGGGACGGTGATGACCGCCTCCGTCACGGACTGTCCGAGATAGCTTTCCGCGTCCGCCTTTAGCTTTTGCAGAACCATTGCGGAGATTTCCTGCGGCGTGTAGCCGTGTCCGTCAACCGTTACCTTGTAGCCCGTGCCCATCTCGCGCTTTATTGAGCTTATCGTCCTGTCCGGGTTTGCGACGGCCTGACGCTTTGCGACGGCGCCGATTAAACGCTCTCCCTCTTTAGAAAAGGCGACGACGGACGGCGTTGTGCGCGCGCCCTCTGAGTTTGCGATGACGACGGCCTCGCCGCCCTCAATGACCGCGACGCATGAGTTCGTCGTTCCAAGGTCGATACCGATAATTTTACCCATAATGTTTTACTCCTTTTATTGTCGCCATACCTTTGGCGTTACAATGAAAATAATCCCGAATTATTATTACAGCGACAGACAATACAGCCGTTTGCCGCAGAATTTACTAATCAATAAGCGCCCGCCCGCGCTACCTGTTATTCACAACAACAATCGCGTGGCGCAGCACCGTGCCGCCTAAGCGAAACCCCGCCTGAAACTGCTGAACGATTTCGCCGTCATCTTTTTCCTCGTCTGAAACGGACGTTACGGCGGAGTGCAGCTCCGGGTCGAATTTTTCGCCGACAGCGGAAATTTCCTCTATCCCGAGGGACGAAAACACCGCCTTTAGCTTCTCCAGCGTCAGCTCCACGCCTTTTTTGTAGCTTGCGTCGGCACATTCTACCTTGACCGCCGCTTCTAAGCTGTCGTACACCTCCAGAAAGCTTCCGGCTGTCTGCGCCGTTACGGCGGAGAACAGCGACTCGCGCTCCTGCTTTGACCTGCGGCGAAAGTTCTCGTACTCGGCGTACAGGCGAAGGTATTTTTCCTTTTCCTCTGCAATCAGGGCGAGAAATTCAGCTTCATCAGCTTCGGAGTCATCGTTCAGCAGAGCATCCTCATACTCGCGGACGTCATCCTCCTGAATTTCCGGCTCCTGGGTATTTTTAGTCTTACTCATAAATCAAAACTCCATAGCTATTAGTAATTCCGCTCGCTTTTTCGTCGGATTTTTCATACACGTCGCGTCATTCGGCACGGCTGTCCCACTCCCTTGAACGGCCGATGTCCTCGCCTGCCTTAAGGCAATCGTCCGTATTAAGCAGTTCAATCCGAATATATTGCAAACCCTCAAACGCAGGGCTTGCTTCGCTGTTTACGCACCACGAAAACCACATATTGTAATATCGGTATTGTGGTTCCCCATTGTCATAATACTTTGTGACCTCAATAAACGGCAGCTCGGCTCTGACGTCCCATCCGACGCGTTTGCCGTGATCAAAGCTCTCGCCGCCGCCTTTTGAGTCTATGATGTCTCGTGTGTAATAGGAATCCCCGCCGAAATACTCGAAAAGCTTGTCAATCTCACCGTCCAAATCAGAGCGCGTTCTTATTTGCTCACAAAACATCGCCTTGAGACCTTGTCTGTCGTTTTCTTCGAAACACTTGAGTATTTCGCTTGAAAACAACTGAATTTTTGCGTTTTCCTCGGTCGTAATATCAATTAGCTGGCTTGTTCTGAGATTTTCCAGAACATTTCCGCACGAGGTAAGCAGCATAACGCCCGCTAATAACAAAATGATGATTTTTTTCTTCATAGCAGCACTCGTGTTACTCCTTTGGCAGCTGCGACAAATGCCGCAGTACCGACAAAATACTCGCGTAATTCATTCTCATCGGACCCACAACGCCGACAAGCAGGTCGTTCTCGTCCGAAAGCTCGATTTTCGCGGCTAAGAGAGACGCTTTTTGAAGCGCCGGGGCGTTGTTTTCCTCCCCGATTGTCACCTTAACGGACTCCGTGCCGTCCGGCGCCGTAATCGCGCCGCCGGGCTTTTCAGACAGATATTCGAGCAGCCGCTCCGCGTGCTCCGCCAAGCGGAATTCCGGCTGTGACAGCAGTCTCGAGAACCCCGAAAAACGAATCTCGCGGTGTGAAAGGCTTTGCAGCGTGTCGATCAAAAACTCCGCCGTAACGGCCGTTAAGCCGTAAATATCCCCGGTCGCGGTCTCAACCGAGGAGACCTTTGAAAAGGTTATCTCACCCGCCGAAAGGCCATGAAACGCGGTGTTTACAACCTGGCGAAAGCGCTTCATGAAGCTTTCCGAAATCGCCTCCGGCACCTCTATGACCTTATTATTCACAGAACCGGTGCTTGTAATCATAATGATTACAAAGGAGTATATCGAAACCGGAAGAAAATCAATCCGCTCAACGAGAATTTTAGCTTTTGGCAGCTCCGCCGAAAACGCGGGCAGTCCCGTCGCCTCCGAGAGCATTTTCTCGAATTTTTTCGCCCCCGCGATAAGCTCATCCGCCATCATAGACAGCCGCAGGGCGAGGTTTTCAGACTCGCGCACAGACTGCCGCTGCCGCAGAAGCAGATGGTTTACATACATACGGTAGCCCGGCGCCGTCGGGATTCTGCCGGCCGAGGTATGCGGCTGCGTCAGCAGTCCCTGCTGCTCAAGTGATGCAAGGCAACTCCGAACCGTCGCTGACGAAACGGGCAAAAGCTCTGCAATCGCCTTGGACCCGACAGGCTCCGCCGAGGCGATATACAGCTCAATCAGGGCAAAAAGTATTTCGTTTTCACGGTTTGCGTTTGGCATAATTGTTGTGTCGAACGGGCAGGCGTGTGCCGTATTGAAAAACGCCGTAAAACGAAAATTAGCACTCTTGCCCTTTGAGTGCTAATTTATCATTTTGCGGCGCGGTTGTCAAGTAGGTTACAGAAGATTTAACCGATTTTTCACAAATGGGAGCGCGGTGTTTGGTTGGGCTACAGAAAGCCTTTGGCGGTTGGCGGATTGGAACAGACAATTTCGACGCGCGTCTTGCACTACCAGTGAATAGCTGTAGTTTCTTTACCGGTCGGGTCAAAGCAATTGACCGGATTGTTTTCGCAATAGGCGTATAAATTCTTTCCATGCAACGCACTACCCGGCGCAGCAGCCGCAGCTCCCACCCCATCCGCATTAATAAACCTGCCGACATTAGGGTCGTAATAACGTGCGCCGCAATAATAAAACCCAGTCTCTACATCCCAAAAGTACCCCCGGTACCGCAGCGGATTGAGGTTGCCTATAGAATTGGGGTTCGTGTCAATATTGCCGTTTGCGTCGTGCACCGCTAGTACCTTGCCCCACGCGTCGTACTCGTACGTCGCCGCGAGGGTAAGATCCTTGTTTATGATGCCTACAACATCCCCCATCGGGTTCTTCAGGTAGCTGTACCAGTAGGCTGTGTTTGTCACGGCGGTGCAGCCGATCATCTCGCCTGCGCCGTCCGTTGTGAACCACAGCGAGTTGCTGTTAATTCACGCCTCTAAATACACTATCAAGATCCTACCACTATCTTGCTCAAGCAATGTGCCGCCGGCGCCGCCAAAAACTACAACCAGCGGATTATGCCAATATACTTTTCGAATATGCCACACTCGATTTTCTGCGTCATATTCAACAGTTACTTTGCCCGCGCGATGCTCGCCTGACAAACTATCGATCAAGCTTTCTCCAATTTTTGCAGCTGTTTTCGCATCCGGTATATATCCTTTTTCCGGAACATAGTAATATTGCTCGGCTAAGTCTATATAATTTTGCAAATCTGTTTCTTTAGCCTTGACAGGTGCAATTTGTTTCCACAGAAATATTGTTACCGTAAGTATTATCAGCAGCGCTTGCGCCATACAGATGTAAAACCAGAGTTTCTTTTTCATTTATAATTATCCCAACTAAATCCCGGCCGCCACGCATTCGGCTCAAAAGGCATGCCGTCAGCTATACCGTATTTTCTCTATATGTCAACTATTTCTTTGCGTCAGCGGCCAGTTTCTTGAGTTCCCGCAGCTTTTTTTCAAGCGTCTTTACACGTACAGGTTCACGTTTCTTGGTAGGCCGTGCGTCTATCAATTCTAAAAATTCAGTAGTCGCCCTGATAATTTCGTTAACTAGTTCTTCAAACTCGATAACCTCTTCATAAATTACTTTCTTCTCACCCTCTTTCATACCTCGCTCCGATGTTAATCGCAGAATAACACTGTGCCACGTCTTTACACAATCAACATAATACGGCCCATCCATAAAATCAAGCTCAAATTCAGCGTTTTTCGCTCCGTAAGCGTCTATTATGCTGTAGAGCCACATTTCTAAAACGGACATCGGCAGATCAAACCATTCGGAAGCAGGGAACACAATCTCTCCAAGCTCTACAAAAATCGGGCCTCCAACATCTTTTCCTTTCTTATAGTAATCAAAATCATTTAACACTTTTATTTTAAACATAACTTTTACCCCTTTGGATACGCTGTTCTGATAGCATTTTCCACTGCATTGCCGTTATGCTGTAACAAAAGTTTTCGGGTACAGCCGAAAAATTCAAGTGACAGCTTCATCTCACCCAAACAGCTTCCTCACGACACTCATGGCAGCAGAGAACCAAAACGGCTCCATTTTGCGCCTCA
>JAISTA010000088.1 GCA_031272845.1 Oscillospiraceae bacterium | reverse complement strand
AGGACAATGTTGACTCCGTCATCAAGTCCACGCACTGGGATCTCAGCAAATACGGGTATTAATTAGCTAAGCAAACGGCATGAAAGAGCCGCGCCGCGAAAAGGTACTGCGGCGCGGCTCTATGCAGTCAAACAATATTAGGTGGCATATGAACAACAAACTCATAAGAAAGCTCATAACGCTGTCACTCGTGATTATTCTCGCGGCAATTTTCGGCGCGACGACAAAGTCGTTTTACACGCTGCGCAATATCCAGATGCTGCTGCGCGAGGCGGCGTTTGTCGGACTGATTTCGCTCGGAGTGTCTTTTGTCGTAATCGGCGGCGCTATTGACCTTTCCAGCGGCGGGATTATCTGCTTTGCGGGTATTGTCTGCGCAAGGCTCGCGAAGCTCGGCACGCCGGCTGCGGTAATCATTCTCGGAGCGGTGCTGGCGGGGGCGGTTTGCGGCTCGCTGAACGGTCTTTGCATAACAAAGCTGAAAATAAACGACTTTATAACGACGCTTGCCTCCGGCTACATCTTTTCAGGGCTTACGCTGTTTCTGATGTTCCGCGACGCGCGCGGCCGGATTGAGTCGCCGCAGATAAAAAACGCCGATTTCACGTTCTTCGGCGGACATATAAGCGGCTTTTACTTTATCTCAATCGCCTGGCTCGCGCTTGCCGCAGTGGTGTGGTTTGTGCAGACTAAAACGCGTTTCGGACTGCACACGACGGCGATCGGCTCCAGCCAAAAGAGCGCGGCCATGAGCGGCGTTCCCGTTGACAGGCTCAAGCTGCTGTCTTTTGTCATATCGGGTGCTTTCTGCGGACTTGCGGCGGCGTTTACAGTCGCCTATCAGGGAACCACATACGTAAACCTCGGCAGCGGAATGGGATTTCAGGCTGTCGCCGCGTGCGTAATAGGAGGCGTTGTTCTCGGAGGCGGCAAGGGAGACGCGGTCGGCGCCGTGCTCGGTTCGGTGTTTTTAGTGCTGATACTCAACGGTATTTACAAATACGGCCTGTCAACCGCGTGGCAATACTTCATTCAGGGGGCGATAATCCTGCTCGCGATATTCTTTGACGCGGTATTCGGAGCGATCGCCGCAAAGCGTCTTGAGATAAAGTCTCAGCTCGACGAAACGGGGACGAAAAGCCGGGAAGCGGGAGGCCACAGCAATGCCTGAACAAGAAGCGCTCTTCCGCACGGAGGGGATCTGCAAGAGCTTTAACGGCGCGCCTGTTCTAAAGGGCGTGAACCTGGAGCTGCGCGCGGGCGAGATACACGCGCTTATGGGCGAAAACGGCGCGGGAAAGTCCACAATGATAAAGATAATAACAGGCGTTTACGAAAAGGATGCCGGAAAAATCTTTATTGAAGGACAGCAGGCGGATATACGCACCCGCGCGGACGCGCGAAAAAACGGGATTTCAGTTATTTATCAGGAATTATCGCTAGTGCCGTATCTGAGCGTTACGGAAAACGTTTTTCTGGGGCGCGAGCTTATGAAACGCGGTCTTCCCGACAAAAAGGCTATGCGAAAGCACGTCGCGGAGCTTATTGAAAAATATGGTTTTTCGCTTTCGCCGGACGCGCTGGTCGCAGAACTCGGTATGGCAAAGCGCCAGATGACGGAGATATTAAAAGGCCTGTCGCAGGACGCAAGGCTGCTTATTCTTGATGAGCCGACAAGCGCGCTGTCTGAATCCGAAACGGAAAAGCTGTTTGTCACAATGAAAAGCCTTGCCTCACAGGGCGCGGCGGTGCTGTTTATATCGCACAGGCTGGAGGAAATTTACAGAATGGCCGACCGCCTAACGGTTATGCGGGACGGAGAGATTGTCGGTGTGCTGACAAAAGAAGAGGTAACGCCTGAAAGAGTCACTATGCTGATGATCGGAAAGGAGCTTAAAAAGTCAGCGCGGGGCGCCTCGTCAAGTCCCGGAGGCCGAACGCTTGAGGTGCGCGGCCTGAGCTATAAAAAGCTGCTGACAGACGTGTCGTTCGAAGCGCGCGGCGGCGAGATACTCGGTATCGGAGGGCTTGTCGGCTCCGGCAGAACAGAGCTGATACACTGCGTTTACGGCAGCCTGCGCCGCTCGGGCGGTGAGGTTTTGTACGACGGTAAGCCCGTTTCCGCGAGTGTGCGGCGCAATATAAAAAGCGGCTTCGGACTTGTGCCGGAGGACCGGCGAGGTGAGGGGATTTTCCCGGTTTTGTCCGTTGAAAAAAACATAAACATTGCAAGCTATGACCGACTTGCGCGCGCAAACAGCTGGGTCAGCCGCAAAAAAGAGATACAAAACGCCGAGGACGCTATAAAAAAATGCGATGTGCGCCCGGCGCGGCGCGAGCTGCCGGTGGCGGACTTTTCCGGCGGTAACCAGCAAAAGGTAGTCCTCGGCAGATGGCTTTCGCGTGATTTGAGCGTGCTGCTGCTTGATGAGCCGACCTCCGGCGTGGATGTCGGCGTTAAGGCGGAGGTTTACGCGTATATCCGCGCTTTGGCGGATTCGGGCGCGGTCGTCATAATGGTTTCGTCCGATATTGAAGAGCTGACCTCGGTATCCGACAGAATACTCATACTCCGCGAGGGGCGGATATTCGCCGAATTTGACGGCAAGAGCGCGGCGCAGTCAGACATAATACTCGCAAACAGCGGCGTTTTGAGGGAAAGGAGCGTGCGGCTATGAAAACAAAGACCGCAAAATTTCTGGGCGGGGCATGGGGTCAGCGCGTGATATTTTTTGCCGCGGTCATGCTCGTTATGGCTGTGTTCCAGCCGGTGTTTTTCAGGTGGTCAAACCTGCTGTCTATACTGCTGGCGATCTCAATTTACGGCATAATGGCATGCGGAATGCTTTTTGTTGTCCTTACCGGAGGTATCGATTTTTCGATAGGCTCCGGAGCGGCGCTATCAGCCTGTCTTGCGCTTACATACGCGTCGAATCACGGATACGCGGCGGGTGCGGTGCTTGCCGCGATATGTATATCGCTTGCGGCGGCAATCCTGGTCGGCATAATACACGGTATGTTTGACGCTGTGCTTC
>JAISTA010000244.1 GCA_031272845.1 Oscillospiraceae bacterium | reverse complement strand
CGGTGTAGACTATATCGATGTCGTCATATTTTGTGAGCAGGTCGCGCATTGCCGTAACGGAGTTTTCGATAGAGGTCATCGGAATGCCCACGCCCTCAAGGTAATTGAAGGTACCCGTGTCCTCCATATAGTCCTCAAACGCGGTGCCCATTGTGCAGGTCGGCTTTAATTCCGCGACAACGTCAAGAATAACGACATTTGCGTCCTTGGGCGCAACGCCGGACAGAAATTCCGCCGCTTCCCAGCCGGCCTTGTAGTCGGAGTTCAGGATATGCGCCGTGCGGTCACCCGTGCAGCCCGTATTCATTGTAAATACAACAACTCCGGCCTTTTCAGCTTCCTTTATTGCGGTGTTAAGCGCGTTTGAGTCCGCCGCGTAGACGATAATACCGTCCACCCCCTGCGTCACGCACTCGTTGATGAGTGAAATCTGCGTGTTGGGGTCAAACTGTGCGTCGTAGGTCTGGAGCCTTGCGTTGGGGTAAACCGCAAGCGCGTCCTCCATTCCCTGAATAAGAACCGGAACGTTTTCCTGCGCCGTTGACAGCGGAATAAACGCAATAGTAAACTGCTCCGTGCGGATGTCCACAGCGGGGTTTGTAAAGCCTGTCTACCCGCCCGGCGTACCCGGCGTTGGCGTGCCGCTGCCGCCCGGGTCTTTTTGTCCGCCGCACGAGGCAAGCAGAGCTGCCGAGAGTGCGAGCGCAAGCGCTGCTGCTGTGAGCTTTCTTACGGTTTTTTTCATTTTGCTTTGTTCTCCTTAATTCCTTTTGTTTTTTATTTGAATCCGCTATACAAATTTCTTATAGCGGAAGCTTTACAGGCTGAATTCGCTGCGGAAGATTACATCGTCCTGAATTGACGGCGAAAGCTGTACGAAGTAAGCCGAAAACCCGCCGATACGCACGATAAGGTCGGAATACTCCTCAGACCGCGCCTTCGCGTCTTTCAGCTGCTCCGTGTCTATGATGTTGTACTGGATGTGCGAGCCGCCCGCGCCCATATAGGCGTTTGTGTAGGCGATCAGCTTGTCTATGCTCTCTTTCGAGGCAAGGATCGACGATGAAAACTTCTGGTTCAGCACGGAGGCATAGCTCACATCCGAATAATGCGCCGTAACTGCCGAGCGCAAAACAGCCGTCGGCCCGTTTTTATCCGCGCCGCGCATAGGCGACAGAGAGCCGTCGTTCAGAGGCTCAAACGCCTTTCTCCCGTTCGGAAGAGCGCCCGCTCCGAGGCCGCCGAAATAGTGCCAGGCAAGACCCTCGCGTGAAATCATAAAGCTCCGAAACGGCGCGTTGTCATACGAGCGGATAATTTTTGCCGAGTCCTCACTTATGCGGCGCACAAGTCCGTCAACCTCCGGCAGATCGTTGCCGTATTTCGGGCAGCGCAGGCACAGCTGACGAAGCTCCTCGCCTCGCGCGCCTTCAAAGTTCTCCTCAAGCGCCGTGAGCAGTTCGTCAAGCGTTATCGTCTTTTGCTTAAACACAAGCTCGTCGATTGCCGTTATGCAGTCCGCCGCGTCGATTATCGCGCGGTCTGAGATTCCGTACAGTGAGTAATCCGGGTGCGGAAACATCAGATCTTGTCCCAGCTCAAGACTCGCCTCAATTCCGAGGATCGACAAAAGCGGCGAACGGTAGTACTCCGGCTGGACTCGCCGCGCGACCGCTCCCAGGCGAAAAATGCGGTGGCAGAAGAATTTGTGCTGCGCCATCAGCGCGTTATAAAAATCCTCCGCGGAGGTAAACCCGCGCGGGTCGCCGGTCTGCAGGCCCGTTAGCTTGCCGTTAACGTCAACGCCGTTGTGCAAAACAAGATGCATAAGTCCCGCCAGGTTAAACGCCGCAATTCCCTCCGCGCCGTAATGCTCCGCACGCGTCGGAAGACACGGGTACACACACCCCAGGCTGACCCACTCCACCGCCTCGTCCCAAGGAATACCGTCTTTTACGTAGTTCGAGACGACGACCTCGTCGTTTTCAAACAGAGGAATTCCGCCTTTTGTTTCGATGTTCGTGCGCATAGCCTTATTCATCAGCCAATAAGGCGTTTTTTTGTTCCAGCGCAGGCACACCGTCGGGGACGAAAGCTTTAACAGCGCCGTCAGGTGCAGCAGCAGATAGCTCAGCTCGTTTGACTTATCTTCATTGTCGCGCCCGAGCCCGCCTACCATAACGCTGTTTATACCGAAGTTGATTTGGTGCGATTCCTTCTGCGTTTCTCCGGCGACAAAGGTCTGCGTGCCCCAGCGGCCTATGAGATCGGCAAGCTGAGACGACATTTCCTCAAGCGTTACGCCGCTTTCGAGATCCCGCATAAAAAACGGATAAAGGTACTGGTCGGCGCGTCCCCAGTGGCAGTTGTTCTGCGCGGGGCTCTCGAGCATTTTGCCGAGGTTGCAAAACTGCATTGACTGCAGCGCCTCGCGGAACGTGCGCGCCGGATTTTCCGGCACATATTCGCAGATTGCCGCGATTTTCTCAAGGTGCGCCTTTTGCTGCTTGTCGTTTTCCGCCGCCGCCATTTCGCGCGCCAGCGCGGCGTACCGCTTTGCGTGGCGTATAACGGCCTCCAAAACGATGACTGCCGACTGCCAGAAGTAGATTTTGTTAACGTCCGTGCCGTTTCCCGCAAGGTAGTCCTCAATTTTCGCGCGGCACTCGTCAATATAGCCCCGCAGGCCGACGCGCAGTATCTTGCTCCACAAAAGCGTGCTTGTTGACTGAGCCGTTATCGAGACGTCAAGCGACGGATCCTTGAGCTTCGCGCTCTCCGCGTCCCTCGCCCAGGAGCCCACAAGCTGCTCCCACGCGCGGTAGGTCGCCTCGCGCATTGTGTGCCCCGAAAATACGGACACGCTCTGCCTCAAAATCGCCGCATCCTCCGGTGAGATTGCCGCGTGCGCGTCCATTGTAAGGCCGATCTCGCCCTCCGTCAGCCCGGGAATATAGTCACCGCCCACATCAATTGCCGTGCAGCAGCCGATAACTCCCGGCGTTGGCCGCCCAACGATCTCGTCAAACGGATGAATCTTTATCTCAAGATTGTCAAGCACGCACGCGACGAGCTTTGCCCGCCGCAGCTGCAAATCCTCTCCCTCGGTTTCGCGCCAGGACTTCACCGTCCACCTCTCGCGGTCGGCATAAACCCGCCACGGAGCGGACTTCATCGCCTGCCGCCACTCGCTGTTGCGGCGCGACAGCTTCAGCTCGTCTATGCGGGCAAGAAGCTCGCTGTCAATTTTGTTTGCCATTTTTTAGACCTCTATTATTTTGAAATCGTGCAGCTGATATTCAGCCGCGATAATAAATTACACGCCCGTTCGGCGGCAAGCTCGGAGCCTTTTATCTCCGGCATTTCGTATTCCAGTCCAAGCGCCTTGTATTTTGCCTGACCAAGCCTGTGGTAAGGCATTAATTGCAGCCGCGCCCCGCCTATTTTGCTGAGGAACCCGGCTGTCGCCTCAAGCTCCTTGTCGCCGTCGTTCACGCCGGGTATAAGCGGACGGCGAAACAGCACGTCGGCACCGGATTTTACAAGCTTTTCGGCGTTTAACAGTATGCGCTCGTTTGAAACGCCCGTATACTCGCGGTGGCGCGCGCCGTCAAGGATTTTCAGGTCAAAATACCAGCAGTCCGTAAACGGCAGCGTTTTTTTGAACGCCGTCCACGGCGCAAAGCCGCACGTTTCAATGCAGGTGCTGATTCCGTCATTTTTCAGCAGCCGCAAAACCTCGGCAACGAAGTCCGCGCGCATCAGCGGCTCTCCGCCGGAGAACGTCACCCCGCCGCCGGAGGAATCATAAAACATTTTGTCGCGCTTTACCTTTTCAAGCACCTCGGCGCTCGTCATCCGCTCGCCGTAACGCACAAGCGCGCCGTAAAAGCAAGCGTCCGCGCAGGAAAAGCACCGCGCGCACCGCGTTCTGTCTATTCTGCCCGCCTGAGGCGTTACCGCGCCGTGCCCGCAAGCGTCCCCGCATTTTCCGCATTCGCGGCACAGCGCTTCAAGAAAGCCAAGCTCCGGCTCCGGCGACAGGTTTTCCGGATTTGCGCACCAGCGGCACGCTAAAGGACAGCCCTTCAGGAAAACGACCGTCCGGATACCCGGTCCGTCGTGGACTGAATACCCTTGAATGTTTGTTACAACTGCCGTCTCCATAAAATCGCCTCCGAGAACTAAAATACTCGCAAGCATGAGCAATTGTCAACAGCGCGGCTATATGCAATTTGTATAGCTGCAAAACTAAACAATCTGTGATTGTTAGTTAATTTGTATAGTTGATTGCACAATAATACTTGCAACCTGCGCGATAATATGATAAACTGATTTTAATAATCAGG
>JAISTA010000091.1 GCA_031272845.1 Oscillospiraceae bacterium | reverse complement strand
TTCACTGCTCTCGGCCGTGCTGGACAACGCGCTGTTCTATGCCTTTTCCCTGATTTTCACGGCCGGCCTGGGCAAGCTGACAACCTCCGCCGCCTTTATATGCGCAAGGCTCTTATCCTCTGTGTTCAACTATTTGCTGAACAAAAGGCTTGTGTTCAACCATGCGGGGAGCGCCGCAGCCTCCGCCGGAAAGTATTTTCTGCTCGCGGCAGCAATGCTGCTTGTCGGAAACGTGCTTGTAAACCTCGTTGTTCTGCCGCTTGAGCTTACGCCGGGCTTTGCAACGCTTGCAAAGATCGTGATTGATATGATTTTGTTTTGCGCAAGCTATTTTGTCCAGAAAAAATGGGTGTTCAAAACCGAAAACAGGCGCTAGCCGCAAGGCTTTTTTCGGGACGGCACAAAATAGTCAAACCACTTGAAAAGTAATCCGCCTCGGCGGAAATTTTCCGCATTGCTGCATCGTCGTCCTTGCCGGGTTACGACACGCCTGCGTCCTCCTCCTGGCAATCCGAAAAATATCCTCGCAAATCCGAATCGCTTTTTAAGTGGTTTGACTATATATAATCGGAGCTTTGTATACGATAGAATGAAAAACAAAAAAACTGCGCCGGGCAGGCTAACAATAAAAAAAATTCTCGCGAGAATCGGAATCAGCCTTTTGGCGGCGATTCTTTTTGCCGTCGGCGCTGTGTATATCACCGTCTTCCTCGTCGCAAACGGCCCCAGCCCTACAATGCGCAATATGCTCGTGCGCTCGGCTGAGCAGGCCAGCGCGACAAAATGGGTGCCGGGACTGTTTTTGAACAAGGAGCTTGTCGCGGAGATTGTCGGACAGGGGCTGGAGTCTGACAATATCGATATATCAGACCTGATTTCCCTCGCGCCGAAGGTGTATGAAGCCGACAAGCCCGGAGAAGCGGGCGACCCGTGGGAAAACGCGCCGAACGGCATACGTATGGAGATATACAAGGGCTCGACCTTTAAGGGCTACGCGCTGCTGATTCGCGACCCCTCGCGCGTGTACACGATGAAAAGCAAAAACACGTTTGCAGCGGGCGCATACGGAGACGTGATATTTGACGCAGTGGAGCGCACCGGCGCTGTTTGCGCAATCAACGGCGGCGCTTTCTGGGATCCGGAGGGAACGAGCCACGGCGGTCAGCCCCTCGGCCTTACATACTCAAACGGCACGTGTATCTGGAGCGACGGGATGGGATATCCCTTTATCGGCTTTGACAAAAACGACACGCTGATTGTAAAATCAGGAATTTCCCGCGCGGAGGCGGAGGAGCTCGGCATACGCGACGGGGTTTCATTTCCGAACGCCGTGCTGATTGACAACGCGGACGGCGTTGTTACTGCGCACTACTCGAATTCAAACACCGCCCTTGCACAGAGAACCGCAATCGGCCAGACGGCTGACGGCACGGTCATTTTCTTCGTAACGGAGGGCCGCAGCGCGACCTACCCCGGAGCAAACAGAAACGACGTTATAAACGCAATGCTCTCCTACGGAGCCGTTACCGCCGGAATGCTTGACGGCGGCTCCTCGTGTATGATGTACTATCCGGGCTATGCCGAGGCCTACGGGCTTGACACTTCAAATTTTGACCAGTATCAGAATATGGGGCTTGTGAACACCTACCGCGCGTTTGTTCCGCCGAGACATATACCGACATTCTTTGGGGTGGCGCCTGTTGAATAATTACAATTATGAACGCCCCGGGGAGGGCTTTGAGCAAGAGCCGGAGCACAGCGAGACACCCGTCCTTGCGCGGTCAAGGCAAAGGCGGCGTTTGTCCGTCTTTTGGCTTGTGTTTATTTGCGTTTTCGCGGTGCTGACACTGGCTGTCGCCGTAATCAACGTCTACATACACTCGCGGCTCAGCGAATATGAGTCCGCGCAGCCGATGTACCTTGCGCAAAGCGTTTTTGACGAGTATTTTGCGTCTCCCGACTTTAACGCGCTGCTTGACGAGGCGGGCTATGTGCTCTCCTACGCCGAAACACGCTCTGACGCGGCGGATTACTTTAAGTCGGCCGCCGAAAACGGCGAAATTTCCTTTACTCAGGTAACGAGCGCGTTTGAGGCGCGAACCGATGCGCTTGTATATATCGTCCGCGCGGGAAGCGTTAATATCGCAAAGTTCACGCTCATTCCGACGGGCGAGACGACAAAGCACGGCAGTGTTTTATATGAGCTTGGCGAGCTTATGCTGATCCGCCGCGAGCGGCCGGAGCCTGTGCTGCCGGAGGAAAAGACGATGCCCGCATACTACTCAGCAGAGCTTGAGCAGGAGTACGGCCCGTTTGTTCTGGACGCGATCCGCGCCTACGCAAAGCAGGCATATGCGCAAAGCGGCGTTTCGGCGCTGAAATACTACGAGCCGGGAAGCGACCCGTATAAACGGCTCGGCAGAATCGACGTGTATACCGAAAGATGGGTCAAGCACAGCATTGAAAACGAAACCGCAGGCGAGTTCCGCGAGCTGGACGGCGGCGCGTTTTCCTGCCGAGTAAGCTACACCGTGCGCCTAAAGGCATCAGGCCGCGCGGACGAGATAAATACTGAGGACTACACGCTATTTCTGCGTCCGAATGCCGCAGGAAAGTATCTGATTTACGCGCAGTATGTCACTGGCGCGGACATTCCGGCGGACATTTATTCTGAAAAGCCGGCGCAAAGGCTGTCTCTGCATCTGCCTAGCGGAAGCGCGGCGGCGAATATCACAGACGGCAGTACGGCAAGCGGCACAGCGTTTACATCGAACGACCGCCTGAGCGTCAGTGCCGTGGGCATTTGCTCTGTTTACATCGTCTGGCAGGAGCCGCCGACCGCCGCCGCCTCGCTTGAGGCAGGCGGCAAAACATACACAATCGGCGAATACGGATTTTTGCACGAGCTTGTCCGTATGGAGGCGCCGGCCTCCTCCTTTGAGCTTTCGTTTTCCTCAGACGCTATTATTGCCGAGCTTTGCGCTTACGGAAGCGGCGTTCTGCCGTCACAGCTTCAGGATTGGAAGCCGCCGCTGCTAAAGGCCGACCTGCTGGTTGCCGTACCGCAAATCGGAGACGAGCTGACGCAGTTCGGCGGCCTGCTGCCTCTGTACGCGGGTGAGCGCGGGCTTGACGTGCAGGTCGCGGCGCTTACGCGTCCGGGTGAAGAGAACGACGCGCTGTACCACGAGTTTCTTGACGCGCTCTGGGCGGCCGGAGTGCGCAATTACCCGGTTTTCGGGCCGTTTATCGACAGCGACGCGGCGCGCGCGGAGGTTTTTGCGGCGGACAACGAGTATTCCCGCGAAAAAGTGCTTGACTATCAGGTGCAGCTTTTGCGTCGCTTCAAGCCTGAGGTTGCGGTCACCGCCGGGATAGACGGCGGCGAGGGCGACGGAATCCGCGTACTGTGCGCGGGTACGCTCCTGGACGCGGCGGGCATTTGCGGCAACAGCGCGCATTTCCCGAATTCGGCGGCGGCGTTTGGTCTGTGGGAGGTCAAAAGGCTGTATCTGCGCGGCTATGATGAGGACACGGTGACGCTTAGCTACTCCGCGCCGCTGACATTCTTCGGCGGCACGTCGGCGCTGGACGCGGCAAGAGCGGCGCTGGGGATGTATAGGTCGGGTGCGGTGTCCACCGGTATCGCGGCGGACAGCGGAAGCTTCGGCCTGGTTCACGGAACGGCGGCCGGCACGCCGGACGATTTATTTTAGGAGAAGCAATGGCGCTTAACATTACCTATACCGCGGCAAAAAGCTATACCGCAGAGCAGCTGCGGGAGCTGTTCAGCTCAGTCGGCTGGCTGACGGCAAATTACCCTAACAAGCTGGTTTCCGCCCTGGAGCACTCGGAAACCGTGTTTACGGCCTGGGACGGTGAAAAGCTCGTCGGTCTTATCAACGCGCTCGATGACGGTGTTTTGACGGCGTATGTGCATTTTTTGCTTGTGCACCCCGATTATCAAGGCCTTGGTATCGGCAAAGAGCTGCTTGCGCGTGTCAAAGAAAGATACTCCGAATATTTGTATCTGATGCTGGTGTCTGACAGTGATCGCTCAAAAGCCTTTTACATCCGCGAGGGCTTCCGCTTTGTTGAGGGAACGGCTGTAATGGCGATACAAAAGCCGGTTGCTGAGGATTGAATGACAGCCTGATTTCTTGGCAGTGCATAAACCGAAAAGCGTCAACTCCAGAGGACAGATATGAAAAAATCAATTAGACGCATTGTATTTATTGTTCTTCTGATAACAGCTGCTTCTGTATTTTTCGGCTGCAGCCGCAACGACGACGATTGGCTAAATCCCGATCTTACCAAAGAGGAGTTGCGCTTCGACAAGAATCCTATAACCTCACGATTCTCCTCGCTTTCCGGCGTCAACGCTGTATTTTGGAAAGGCGGCACCCTGGGCTCGCCACGCGCACCCGGCCCATCGGTGTATTACATCAAAGGTTTTGTAATTCTTTCCGAAGAGGAGAAAGCAAAAATTCTTAACAGCTACGAATTTTCAAAAATCAGTGCTGTGTTTGAAAAAGGCATGTATCCCTCAATAACCAATTTTTCCGAATTTGAATGGACAGAAAATGAGAACTTTACAAGCGACGTATTGCCGGAGCTGTACGGCGGGAGCATGGGCGAGGAAGCAAAATGATTTCTGCATATAATGTAATAAAAGTATTTATGGAAAGGAGGTCGTTTTCATGGCAGAAAGAATTGACGCAAACATAAACAAAGAAACCGTAAGCTTTATCTGCACACAAATAGGCGTCACGTCTTCTTTCCTTGTGAAGAAAACGGGGTTTGCTGAGGATAAGATCGGAGCTTGGCTTGATGTTTCAAACGACGCATACCCAACATTAAATCAGGCCAAGACTCTCGCCAAAGCCCTGAAAGTGCCATTTGCGGGTCTCTATATGCATAAAGACAACATTCCTATCAAGAAGTTGCCTTCACTACTCAATTTGCGGAGGGTGCCTGATGCGCTGTCAGACGGTAGTGCTTTGAACTTAGCCGTTGTGGAGTTAATACGTTACCATGACTTCCTTTCTTCGGCGGAGTCTGACTTGGACATTGTGGCTCCGCAGTTGACTTTGCCTTCTGTTTCAGACACGGAGACCTCAACAACTTTTGCGGCACATATCAGAACATTTTTCGGATTGGAATTGAGCAACCAATTTAAACTACAGTCTGCTCGGCAGTTCTACTTATATGTTCGTCAGCAGGTTGAAAGCAAGGGTATCTTCGTTCATTGTTTTACCGGCGTAGACGTGGAAATTGCTCGTGGCATCTCCATATTCAATGAGACAGCACCGATAATCGGAATCAATAATAATGATAGATACCCCGCTAAAACATTTTCAATCATTCACGAACTGGTTCATATTTTGAAGAAACAGTCCACACTCTGCAATGAGATGTTTACTTCATTCTCTTCTCAGGACGAGGAAGTATTTTGTAATGCGGTTGCGGGCGAGGTTCTTGTGCCAGCAGCTTCGCTTAATGTCGTTTTAACAGCGCAGAATATTACAAGCTACAGTTTGGACACCATTGAGACCATTGCAAAAAAGTACAGCGTCAGTAAGGAGGTTATAGCTCGCAGACTATACGACACAAGCCGGATTTCAAAGTACGAATACGATACTTATGCCAATGAAATCAGGCAGAATTTCGAGAACGAGAAACAGGCGCAGAAGCTTGCTCGGCAGGAAAGCAGAGGCCATAAAATCGTAAAGGTGCCGTCCCGCGAAGCGGTCGATAAAACAAGCCCTGCAATTTGCAAGGTCTTATTGATCGGATATAGCGATGGATATTTTAGCAAACAGGAGGTTTCTGGACTGCTCGGCATTAAAGAGAAGCACATTCCAAAATTCTTGACGGAGGTGGCGAAATGGTGACACACGCTAATGGAGAGCAATATACGCTGATACCGCCTCCGTATCGTTACATAATAGACACTTGTTCTATTCTTTCTCAAAAGTCGGACGAGCCTCACCGAAAAACTGTGTACAGCACCTTGTGGCATAACATAGATGAAATGGTGAAATCTAAGGAAATAGTCATATGCTCGGAGATACGGGACGAGGTCGAGGACGATGCTTTGAAGCTGTGGCTTCAACAGAATGATTGCGAGGTGCTGTCCGTGGATTCTGCTATACAGACTAACGTGACGAAAATCGTAAATGAACATCCTGAATTACTCAGCTTTTCAAATATGAAATCATCCGGCGATGCATTCCTTATCGCAACCGCAATGAAGTACCAGATTGCAGTGATAACAGAAGAGAACAAGGATTCGCCGAAGAAAATCCCGAAGATATGCGAGGCATACAGCATCCCCTGCTTCAACGTGACTGAACTGGCCGAAAAAGAAGGCTGGTCGTTTTGAGTCAAAAAAGAAAAAGCCCGTGAACACCGAGTAAATCGGCATTCACGGGCTTCTCTTAAATAATCTCTATCGCACCCCCGAATTTCTCCGGGGGCGTTGTACTTTTGCAATT
The DNA here is from genome assembly GCA_031272845.1 of Oscillospiraceae bacterium. Classification (GTDB taxonomy): domain Bacteria; phylum Bacillota; class Clostridia; order Oscillospirales; family Oscillospiraceae; genus JAIRRO01. The sequence continues at coordinate 761 of JAISTA010000091.1, read as the reverse complement.
GCGCGCTACACGCGGATAGAAACCTGCTTTCTGTCTTTGCCGACGCGCTCGAAGCTGACCTTGCCGTCTGCCTTGGCGTAAAGCGTATCGTCGCTGCCGATTCCGACGTTCACGCCGGGGTGAATCTTCGTTCCGCGCTGGCGCACGAGAATATTGCCCGCGAGGACAAACTGTCCGTCCGCCCGCTTGGGTCCTAAGCGTTTTGATTTACTGTCGCGACCGTTTTTGGTCGACCCCATACCTTTTTTATGTGCCATAGTAGTTAGTACTCCTTAAATTCTAGTGTAAATTTCCGCCGGACTACGCGATCTTGCCGATTGTGACCTTCGTATACGGCTGGCGGTGACCCTGCTTGCGGCGATAGCCCTTTTTCGGCTTCATTTTGTAGACTATGATTTTCTTTTGCTTGCCGGATTTCTCAACTGTCGCCGTCACGGCCGCGCCTGAGACATAAGGCGTTCCGATTTTGGAGCTTGCGCCGTTTTCATCGTCCAAAATCGCAAGAACCTTGTCAAACGTGATGTCCTGACCATCCTCCGCGTCAAGCTTTTCGATGTAGATAACGTCGCCTTCCTTAACGGAATACTGTTTTCCACCCGTTTCAATAACTGCTGTCAATGTAAAAACCTCTTTGTATAAGACTCGCTCACGGCCGGGGCGCGTTTTTGCACACAACTTAAAAGCCCGGATAAATGCGGTGAGGTTATTATAGCAGGTATAGCGGCGCGTGTCAAGAGGAGATACGGCAAGCGCGGATGGTA
>JAISTA010000050.1 GCA_031272845.1 Oscillospiraceae bacterium | reverse complement strand
GGGGGTACATGTCAATAGGGGGCGGAAAAATTTTTTTGTTTTTTGGGGGGTGGGGTACTATATCTTGTAGTTGGGGTGGGCGGGAGTTTTTGTTTTTTGGTCGTACTTGCCACGTGGGTGATGTTCTTTGCGACGCAAAACTCACGACGGGAACGAAAAGTTCTCTGTTGGGCGCGGGGTACAGTGTTTGGAATAAGGACTCGGCTGTTCTTCTATTCACTGCTAGAGCGCCGACGCGGCGGGCGGTTACTTTTTCCGCTTCGCCGGACATCGGCCCCAAAAAGGGGCGACTTCTTTTAGAAAGAAGCAAATCTTTTTTTATGCCGGGCAGGCGCAAGTGCTGCAATTGGGATTGTACCCACCCAATGACTGGTGCGGTAGTCGCGGCGAACGCCTGCGCACCGCCGCACGCAGGGGCGAAGCCTGGGACGGGGCTAAAGACTTAGGTCGGATAGCTGGTGTGCGCGAACTGCGGAGGGGGTTCTGGCCGGAAGGACTGTACTGCTACGATTGCTGCCGCACATATTGCGGGAGGTGTGTGCGTGTCCCGACGCGGCGAGGGCTGTGGTTGCAGTGGGGGCGTCCTTACGGTGAAGGTTCCCCGCTGCCACAACGTTGCCGTAGGGGACGGCGTCCTCGACGTTCCTCCCTTGGTTTGCCGCTGGGCTTTGCGTCAGATGACGTTACCGTACGGCATTGGTGCGGTCAGGTATGTTGTCCTTGGACGCGCTTTGCGCGTCCTGGACAGGCGGCACGGCGGTAATTGTTGGATTTCGGGCGGGTTATGCTGTAGGGGACGCTGCCCTCAACGTCCCGTCCCCGAAATCACGGCGTTGTTGTCTGAAAATCACCGAAACCGGACAATATACGTTCGGAACGTCGAGACCACAACATTTGCGCTAAAAAACAACCAAAACCGAACAATAAACGCGCGGGACGCTGAGGGCAGCGTCCCCTACAACACACCCTGCCCAAAGCCCAACAATTACCACCGTAGCCGCCCGTCCAGGACGCGCAAAGCGCGTCCAAAGACGCCGGCACCCGGCGAACCCACGCCAGACGGACGCGTCGGTTTGACGCAAAACCCGGCGGCAAACCAAACAAGGGACGTCGAGGACGCCGTCCCCTACGGAAGCCCCAAGGCAACGGGGACGCACCCGCACCGTAAAGACGCACCTACCACAACCACAACACCCGCCGTGCCGGGACACGCATCCACCTCCAGCACAACGTGCGGCAGCGATCGTAGCAGCACCGTCCTTCCGGATGGCACCCCCACCGCAGTTTGCGCACACCGGCCAGCCGACCTAAGTCTTTAGCCCCGTCCCCTGCTTCGCCCCTGCGTGCGGCGGTGCAAGGGCGCTCGGACGCTACTCCGCACCTGTCATTGTGTGGGGACGCACCTACTTGCAACACTGCTGTTGCCCGGCATAAAGCGATTTTGCTTCTTTTCTCAAGAGAAAAGAAGTCGCCCCTTTTTGGTTGCTTTTTCCGGCGAAGCGGAAAAAGTAACCGCCCGCCGCGTAGGCGTTCCAGCAGTGAATAGAAGAACAGCTAAATCCCAATTCCAAACACCGCACCCCGCGCCGCACAGAGAACTTTTCGTTCCCGCCGTGAGATTTCCGTTACAAAGAACACCAACACCGCCCCAAGCCCAAACCAACGGCCCGCAAAAAAACAGCCCGCAGAAATAAAATTTCTGCGGGGCTGTTTTTTACTATTAAACTGCGCCGCGCCTTAGCTCTGCGCCTCATCAAACACAATCGTCAGCGTAAGCTCTTGTCCCTTGCGGTTAACAACGACCGTTGTTGTGTCTCCCGCGTGGAACTTTTTCTTTGCGGCAATCAGCGTTTCGCTGCTTGTCACCTCCGCGTCTCCGAGCCGCGTGATAATGTCGCCCTGCTGGATACCCGCTTTTTCCGCCGCCGAGCCGGGGTTAATCTTGTTGACAAACGCGCCCTCAACCATATTGTAGTACAGCGCGGCCTGCTTATCGACCGTCGTCGCCTCAATTCCGAGGCTTGCCTTGCCTGTTACGCGGCCCGTTGTGATAAGGTCGTTCGTTATCGCCATCGCGTCGTTAATCGGGATTGCAAAGCCCAGTCCCTCAACACCCGTTTCCTTATACTTTGCCGAAACAATGCCGACGACCTCTCCTTTGCTGTTGAATATCGGGCCGCCTGAGTTGCCTGAGTTAACGGCGGCGGAGGTCTGGAACATGTTTATCGTAATGTCGCTTGAGATCGTAATCTGGCGGTTGAGCGCGGATACGATCCCCTCTGTCATCGTATAGTTGAGCATCTGCGGATTGCCGACTACATAAACCTGATTGCCGACGATAAGCAGATCCGAATTGCCGATTGATGCGAAGGGCAGGCCCTTAGCCTCGATCTTCAGTACCGCTACATCGTTGTCCTTTTCGTAGCCGACGATTTTTGCGGTGTATTCCGCTCCGTCGTTCATTGTGACGACGACCTCGCTGTCGTTTTGCGAGGCGTTCTCTATAACGTGGTAATTGGTCAGAATATACCCGTCCTCAGAGATTATGAAGCCGGAGCCGTAAACTGTGCCCTGCTCCGTGCCCCAATACGTCGTCGAGGTCATCTCGCTGGATACCGACACAACGTATTTGCAGGCGTTATCGTAGATTTCCTCCGGAGTTATGCCTATTTCTCCGGCTTTCGGCGTTGTCAGCGTAACCGGAGCTTCTGTCGGTGTCGGCGTGACAAACGGCGTTTGAGACGGACTTTCCGGGGGAAGTTCGGAAGCCGCAGTTGAGGGAAAAATATCAATATACCCCTCTTTTTCCGCCCAGGAAAGCCCGTAGGCTCCGAAGGTCGAGAGCACCGCGCACACGATTATAACCGCGATTGTGCGGAAAAATCCGAATTTCGGGCGCTTTCCGTTAAAATTCCCGCCGTAATTGCCGCCATTTCCGCTGTTGCCGCCGTAATTATCCGACGGGCCGCGCGGCGGCGGCGGTGTGTTCGGCTGGGCGAAGTAGCTGCGGTTCGTGCCTGTTGAATACGGCGTAAACTGCCGCTGCGGCGCGGATACGCCCTGCGTATAGGGTGTGCTGTATTCCTCGGACTCGCGCGGCGGTTCAGGCTCGCGCGGCTGCTCCGGCACAAAAGCGGAGGCGGACGACGGCTCCTCGGCAGCCGCGTTTTGCGGACTGTACACGCTCGCCGTTTCGCGGAACGCGCCAGTGTAATCCACAGTCTTGCGCTCGGGGATCGCGCTTGCCGGAATGTCCGGGATTACGCGGATAATCGGCTCTGCCGGAGCGGCGTTCCCGTCCTCTTCCAAGGCGGACGCGCTGTCCCACGGCGCGGGATTTCCGGAGGGCTGCTCCTCCGCGGCGTATTCCGGCGGCTCGCCGTCCTCCGCGGGTGCGGCACTGTCCCATTCCGCCTGGTGAACCGTTAGCTCCGAGTAGTCGGGCGCGGCGGGGGGCACTGTGTCCGGCGGCGTGTTTGCGGCGTCTGTGCTGTTTTGGTTTTCGAATTCGTCGTTGTAGTCGAAGCTGCGCATTGGGTAACTCCATTTTTAAGGGGCGAGAGACGCGCTCCTTTATTGATTGTACTGAATGTACGGATTATATCAAGCCTTTGTGTCGAAAAAATGAACAAGAAAATAAGAAATAATAAACATTGCGGAATATGCTTGCGCATAGTCTGCGCGCACGGAATATTACTTTCCCGTTACAGTATTTTCCGCGTTTTATCCGTGTTTATGCCCGGATTTGAGACGTAGGCAAAATATAGTTGACAAATGCGTCGAAAAATGGCAGAATGGAAATAAAAAAGGTTTATGGCAATGGCGGAGAACAACACACTGTTAATTATAGGCAACGGCTTTGATTTGTATTGCGGGCTGAAGACGAGCTATCGGGATTTTTTCGAGTGGCTGCGGGAGCATGATGAGGATTTTAGGAGGGCGTATGAAGAATTAAAGATCGGAAGAGCGTCGTGTAGGGAAAGAGTGTTCGTCTCA
>JAISTA010000004.1 GCA_031272845.1 Oscillospiraceae bacterium | reverse complement strand
CAGGCGGGCACATATACCGCCGCAGAGGCAAATTCTGACGCAAAGGCAGACATACCGTACGGCGATGAGCACACGCCGCCGCGCGGGACCTTGCGCCGTCTGCTTTGGCCCGCTTATCCTATTCTCGTCACGGCTGTGTATTTTGCAGTCGGCTTGATTTTCGGCGCGTGGCACCCGGCATGGCTTATATTCATGACAATTCCCGTGTTTTACGCGGGATTGGCCGACGGATTCGCGATTCTCGTAGCCGGGATTTTCCTGCTGATAGGCTTTTTCTGGAACGCTTGGCACCCCGGCTGGCTGGTTTTTCTCACGATACCGATATTTTATGCAATTTTTCCGCAGGCAAAACGCAAAAAAGACGTTCGGTAGCGCCTTGCGCGCCTCCCGGCAATTTGCGCCAATACAGCCCCCCCCCCGCGATATACGCCGCAAAATAAAAGGGGAAGCGTGCGCTCCCCCTTGGTGTTATTGGCCGGTGCTTGACAGCTTCTATTTTTCGGCGTAGCTGTCGTAGATGTTTGTGCGCAGCGGCGGGTTTCCGATTTTGTTTGCCGCGATTACGACGCTGTCTAAATCGTCTGTAATCTCATAAATTTTCGTGTCGCTGTCCTTGATAAAGCCGGACGGCAGCAGCTTGTTTTTGAAAAAGTCCTCCAGCGGCTGCCAGAACTCCGAACCGATAAAGAACACCGGCATTTGAGGCATTTTTTCTGTCTGCATAAGCACGATTATTTCTGATAGCTCGTCGAGCGTGCCAAAACCGCCGGGAAAAAACACGTATACCTTGGAGCTCATCGAGAGCATGACCTTTCTCGCGAAAAAGTAGCGGAATTCGTTCATGTCCGTCAGGTACGGATTCGGAAATTGCTCAAAGGCAAGCTTTATGTTCAGCCCGACAGACCTGCCGCCGCTCTCAAACGCGCCTCGGTTTGCGGCCTCCATAATGCCGGGGCCGCCGCCCGTCGTCACCGAATGCCCGTTCTCTGCGAGAAGACGGCCGAGCTGCCGCGCCATAACGTAGTATTTGTCCGTTTCGGCGGCGCGCGCGGAGCCGAAGATCGTGACCCCCTGCGGGTATTTCCGAATTGTAGTCAGGCCGCGCTCAAGGTCGCGCGCGTATGCCTGAAAGCGCAGCGAGTCCCGCTCCTCAAGCTTTTCCGGCTCAGCGCCGTCTGTTTGGTTGTTAAGTAAATTATCCAAGTAATCCTCTTTCCCTATTTGTTTTTTTGCGCCGGTCGCTATTATTGCGCTCACAGTCCCAGTATACGCGCGATTTGTCCCAGAACCTCGCCTATCGGCTCGTGCAGAGCTAGCTCCGCACGGTCGTCCAGCGGGCCGCGCGTCTTGTTAATCAGAGCGAGGTGCGGTCCGGAAAAATAACTCAAAAATCCGGCGGCGGGGTACACGGAAAGCGACGTTCCGCCGACAATCAGCAGCTCAGCCGCCGAAATAGCGGCGACAGCTCCGCGAACAGTCCCGTCGTCCAGCCCCTCGCCGTACAGAACAACATCCGGGCGGACTGTACCGCCGCACTCGCGGCACACGGGAAGCGCGCCCCGGCAGTTTTCCGGGTTCAGGATATAGTCCAGGCTGTACCTCTGCCCGCACGAAACGCAGTACGGCCTGTGATTTGAGCCGTGCAGCTCAAACACGTTTTCAGACCCGGCCGCCTGGTGCAGTCCGTCAACATTCTGCGTGATAACAGCGCCGAGCATTCCGGCGGCCTCCATTTTCGCGAGGGCAAGGTGCGCGGGATTCGGCTTTGCGCCTTGCGCAACAAGGTTTTCCTTGTAATACCGGAAAAACAGCTCCGGCTCACGCAAAAACACCGCGCTTGAAACAAGCTCCTCAGGCGAGCGCCCGTAAGCTGACTGCGCGCGGAAAAGCCCGTCCTCCGAGCGGAAATCCGGGATCCCGCTTTCGGTTGAAACGCCCGCTCCACCGAAAAAAACGGCGGAACGCGAGGTTTTTATAAGCTCTGCTAAACGCTCGGCGGTTGAAGACATAAAAGCTGTGTCCTTAGAGATAATATTTTTTAGGCGGCCGGAATATGCCGGCCGGGTGAGAGCTACACCGTAATATAATCCTCAATCGCTTCGAAAATCCCGGCGCCGATTCCCGAAACAAGCATAATATCAGCCGGCTGACTGAAATCGCCGTGCTTTTCGCGGTAGCTTATAATTTTTTCGGCAAGACCCGGCCCGATTCCGGGAAGACGCTGCAGCTCTTCAGACGAAGCCGTGTTTATATTGACGGAGTGCGGCGCAAGCTCGGACGGTTCGGGTTCAGGCGTTTTCGAGACGCTCGGAGCAGCGCTCGGCGCGGCGGAGGGTGTTCCTTGAGCCGTTGCCGCAACTGAAATTACAGGCTTTTTGCCGCCGCCTGAGAGCCGGGCTGTGAAAAAACCTGCCGTAAAAGCAAGAAATAATGCCGTGACCGCGAACACCGCGATTGTAGCCTTCTTCATTGATTGTAACCTTTTGCAGTAATTTGTAGTTGCTATTTTTTTAAAAAAGGACTAATATAATATAAAATTGGGGCAGGTTCTGTTCGCACACCGCTGCCGCCTGCTTGAATTATACCGCAAGCAGCGCAAAAATACAAGCGGGTAAAAACCTTTTTCTGAAAAATACCGCAAAATGCTGAAGCTTTTTCGTACAGCGGGCATTTGACCAGGGGGTGTTGGCACTCCCCTGAAATAGACGGCTTCAAAAAAATTTTGAGCGAGCTTCGGCGAGGAGAACGCAGGCGGGCGGAAGTCCTCCAAGGACGACGAGCCGAAAATCGCTAAATTTTGCTTGAATGCGGCGTTGCACGGTTAGTGTCATCACTCCCCAATATAAGAACCTGTATTCATAGCCGCTTGCCGTCTGTTTTTGGCGCTTTTGCGCTATACTTTGACAGCGCTCCTTAAAATGCACAAGC
>JAISTA010000213.1 GCA_031272845.1 Oscillospiraceae bacterium | reverse complement strand
GCCACTCCTACAAGCTTGTCGCGGCCGCCGCCGTTATACCACGCAGACAGCGGCTCCCAGATAAGCTCGTCCCACAGGAGGCCGGCATTCTCGAAAAGCCCATCGCCGTGAAATTCAGGGGATCTGACAACCTCTGAAATTTGATTTTTCGGTTCGGCTGCAGCGGAGGACGAAAGTGTCATAGACCCTTGCAGGGCATCAAGCCGGATATTCGACATTCTTTCAGCCGCGCCGGCCATGCCGCTGTCAATGCCGCCGCTTGCCGTCAGTCCGCGAGCAGCGCCGACAGGTTCTATAGAGCCCCCAAACGCGCCGGCATCCGTTTGGGATGTGCTTTTTGTGCCGTCGTCAATAACAGACCGGATACTCGCCCTTTGCTGCTCAAGCTGCATTGACGCGCCTGTCATTTCTTTTGGGTTTAGTGATATTCCCACCCCCGCCGTAAGCTTCGCGGCCGGAGAGGTCAGCATTTTGAATAATTCCCGCAGGGGCGCGGCTGCAAGATCAATCGCCTTGAGCGTGATTGTCCAGACCTTGCCCGCAATTTTTTTGCCGCTCTGCCATACCTTGTCCACGACCCTTGAGGCCTTGTCGACCGCAACCACCGCAATTTCGATTTTGCTTTTGCCTTTTAGCTTGTTAAGCTCTGCGTCAAGCTTTTTCACAGCCTTTTCGATTTTTGTAATTGCGTTTTCTGCGGTTTTAGCGCCGGAGGAGGTTTTGACCGTAACCTCGGCAGCAATTTCTATTACCTTTGCAGTTTCAGCCATAAATACGCTCCTCCCGCGCTAAATGCCGGGCGAAAGTGACGACCGCTTTATGCTTTCCTCATGTGCGAATACCGCGTATTTGTCGTAGAGAAGCCGTTCTCCGTTCGGCAGCGCGCGGTATTCCGAGATTCTCATATTGAAAATCCTGCACACTTCAAGCATAATGCGGGTGCGTCCTCCCGCCTCAATTAGTTTTTTACTTCTTCCTCTTCGTCCTCGCCGTAGCCGCTGATTTCGTCGATAACGTCGAGAAGCTTTGCCTTTTCTCCGGCGAGAAGAACGTGGTCAATAACGTCCACGCCCTGCATAACGCCGTACTTATCGTACAGGCGCGGATTATCCCATACCTTTTTGCCGTCGGAGCCCTCCTGCGTCGCAAGATAGATTTCCCACGAGCGGAACAGAACCTGATTTAGCTCGCCTTTTTTGCCGTTCTTGCCGCGAGGTATCGCGTTCTTGCGGGCGCGGTTAATTTCCGTTTCCGTCAGCGAATGCAAGGTGAGCTCAAGCCTTACTTTATTGCCGCGCTTGATTCGGACTGTCTGTTCAACGACATTGTCCTCAAGCAGCCCTGCAAGCACGTCGGCTTCGGACATGGGTTCGGCTTCCGTTGTCTCTTCTTCTGTGACGACGGCATTGTCTTCATATTCGTACTCTGTCATAGTGTTGCTCCTTTACGCTGTAAGCGTTTTCAGCCATTCCGGCACATCGTTGACCGCAAAAGTCCACTCGCGCTTGAGAATCTCGCCCGGCACGACATTCATAAGGTTCACGCTGCCGTCCGGGATGCACTCGCGCAGAACAACGCGCGATTCCTGCCCGTCGAAGCGGGAGAGTGCGCCCTGAAAATCAAAGAACGGAACAAAGCCGTTTTTGATCGAATCAAGCATTTCGGTGACCAGAACGTCGTCACGGACAACCGTTTCCGTGAAGGTCAGCGTATAAGCAATACTTGCCGGGATGCTCTGCGTCTGAATTGTCCCAACGCCCTGCCGTGTTACATTCGTGAAGTTCGCCGTGAAAACGAACTGCTCAACCTCTGCGAGAAGAAGTCCCGCACCCGCTTTGTTTGTGACAAAAAGCCGTCCGTCCTTGCCCGTCATCACCTTGCGGGTGTCTAGTCTTTTAAGCTGATTTACTGCCATTATGCAATACCTCCGTAGTTAAAGCTGAACAAGAAATACAGCTTTTCCAAGCTGTCAACATCGTTTGCGTACACGTTGAACCACGCGGAATCGTCCGTGGGCGGCGTGTCTGCGGAAAGCTCAACGTATGAGCCGGGCTTGAGCTTGTTCTCACTAACCATAGCGCCGATAACGCCGTTTGCTTCCTGAAGCACCGTTGCGATACCGTCGTTATCGTTGTTTACCTGACCGACGAGCGCGTCAACCGCGATTCCGAGGCGCGTCATAAGCTCAAAGCGAATCATCGTCCGCTTGATTTTCTTCCAGCCGCCGTCCTCGTTATCGTGCGGCGACGAAAGGGACGTTATGCCCGATTCAATCCAAATTTCACCGCTTGCAGAGCGCGACAGGAGCAAAAGCCCGCTGTCAATCGCCGATTCATAGTCTGAGCTCAGAATCGTGCCGGTGATGTCCGCCGCGTCCGCAAGTACCTTGTGGGTGACGCTTGCGTTTGAGGGCGTTGCGGCGATAATACCCGCAATGCGTGCCGCCGAGTACGCGCCTGTGACCGCGCCGCCCTCAATGTCCGTAAATCCGGCGCCGACGACAACTGAATTGTGGCTGTTGACGGACTTTGCCGCCGCGATATTCGCGGAGATGTCGTTATCCGGGGGACAGCCGATAACAGCAAGCGCAAACCTGCCGTTCTGCTCAAGTCCCTGCGCAAACTGCACAAGCAGTGCCGTAACGTCGGAATCGGTCGTATCAACCGCCGCAACGGTCCAGTCATACTGCACGAGCGCGTCAAGCGCGTTGGCGTAGTCCTGCGTTGCTGTGGTGACGGCAGCTCCCGCAGTAAACGGATCCTGCGAAACCTCCGCAATCGCGTTTGCTGACGCTGCTTCTGCCACCGCCGAAAGGTAGCGGCTTTTTGTGTTTACCGCCGCGATGAGATTTGCGGCGGAATCCGCAGCGCCGTTTCCAAAGACGATACGCTCAAGCTCCGCCGTGCCGTCGTAAAGCGTAACGGCTGCCGTGCCGTCGTTTACAATGCTGTCCTGTATAGATACAGTAAGCGTGCGCGTGGACGGGAATTTGGTCGAGAGCGTCGCAACGGCGGTTTCCGCTGAGTCCAGAACCGAATATGCGGCAGCTGTGCCGCCGGAGCCGACGCGCACAGCGTATACAGCCTTTGCGCCGCCGAGGAATATCTGCCGTATAACATCCACGGTTCCGCCGTCGCGGAACGCTGCTATTGCGTCCTTATATGACTTAAGACGCTCGACCTGTCCGAGCGCGCCGAAATCAGACTTGACGAGAACTGCGGCGTTGCCGAGCGGAATGCCGGGGTAACGCGCCCCCGCATCCTTTGTGTAGCTAAAGTAAACGCCGGGGCGTTTCTTCTGCTCTCCGATTGTAAAAATTGATGCCATTACTTTACCTCCTTATGGGTAAAACTGAAGATTATTTCGGCCGCAGCCGATTTTGTAAGTGCCGCTCCGTATCGCTGGAGCGCGGCGCGTGCGACATATTGCTCAACTCCGAAAGCCGCCTTTGCGTGCAGGATTAGCTGCTCTACAGGAATTGCGGCTTCAGGCCTTGCGGGAGCCGGTACAGCAGGCGGCTTCTGTTTGTGTACCGCCCGGGCCTGTTTGGGTACGGCCGCCGCTGCGTTTTTGTGCGGAGCGTATGTTGCCGGAGCCTCCCGCACGAGTTCAGCTTCGGTTTTTGCGCGATTTTTGCGCGGGGTAGGGGAGCGTATCCCCTCTGTTTTGGCGTTGGCCCTGATTTCTTTGTCTTCAGCCATGTAAATCCTCCAGATTTGTGTATATGTGGTCAAGCGAAGTTATGTTCGGCAGCGGGTCAAGCGCGGCAAAACGCCCCGACACCGTTATCTGCCCGGCGCGCAGCGGGTCTCCCGCCGGGTTGCAGTCTGTGCTTTCAACTAAAAACGGCGAGCCGTCGTCAAGTATCAGCACGGTTTTTGCTTGCAGCATACCGGCGAGCCGCCGCGCGAATATATTGCGGCGTTCCGCGCCCGGACACATGAGGTGCAGCGCGTAAACCGCGCGGAACCACGTGTCGCTGCGCTTTTGCCGCGCGTCTGTTGACAGACTGACAACGCGGCAGTAAAGCGCGGGCTCGTCGTCCGTCGGGCGGTACACGCCCTGCGGCTGCGCCGCGCCGCTGATTATGGTATAGCCGTCTCCAGATTCATTCGCGAACTCGCACAACGCCGCGACAGGATCAGGCGAGAAAGTGGCTTGCGCCGGAAACTCGAGAAGCTCGCACGTTATAGTTGCGCCGTAAACTAGAGCTTCCTCCGCGCCAGTATTCTGGTTTTCCGGCGGGAACAAATCCGTCCTGTTCCACAGAACGTAAAATGAATCGGCGTTTTCGTCCGTGAAAAATGCGTCTGAAATGACGCGCAAGGCCTCGCGCGCAATGTCTTCGGGCCGCGCGGCATCAGAGTCGGCGCAGTGAATGTCAAGCAGCACCGAACCTGCCGTTTTTCGTTCGGGGTCAGGCCGCAGGTCAACGGTAAAAACAACTCGCGGATAGCTGCCGCCGTCCCAGCCGTCATCATTGTCCGGCGGCGCGGACTGCTTGAACACAGCGGGACAGCCGTCATACGAGGCAAGCATTTCCGCTAACGCCGTGTCGTTTTGCAGAGCTGCCAGAATAAGTTCATCAAGCATAGGTTGCCCTCCTGCGCCGCTTTGTACGGCGCGTTATAGATTGCTTCACCGTTCAGGTAAAAGGAAAGCCCCGCGCTGCCGCAAGGCTTTGTTTTTTGTGTTTCGTTTGTCAGGCGGAGTGTTCGGTGCGGTGAATTGAAGCCTTGTCTCATGATAATAGTATAGCACACCCGACGGGGACATTGAAGGACAGCCTTTTGTGTGATTACGGCTTTACGGTAATCGGACTGTATCGCGCGGAACCGGAGCTTTCTGCGCGGCGCTTGCCGTGAAGGTTCATGATGCTGCCCGCGCCCATACTTTCCATAATAATAGTATACCATACCCGTCAGGGACATTGGGGGACAGCTTTTTGCGCGCTTGGTGCCGCCTGCAACACGTTTATGCGCTCTCCTCCGTGTTTCTCCGCGCAAGCTCGCGCTGGATCCGCTTTTTTATGCCCCACTCAGTGTTCCCGCCGCCAAGCCTCCACACAATTTGGGTGTATGTCAGAAGCTCCTCAAAGCGCAGCTGAAATATTTGCCGGGTCAGGCTGTCCGGTATGCTGTTTATGTATGTCAGCAGCTTAATGCGCTCGGTTTCCAGGAGCTCAATCTTGCGGTCAAGGGTATCCTCCAGGTCGGCCTGTCTGATAGCTGAGGCGGCTGTGCGGTCGCTCGCGCTGTTGGAGCGGGGCATTCCCGTTATATGCGCGGCTGCGGAGGCCGCGGCTGTCCGCAGCTCCGCCAGGCGCTCTCTTGCGCGTTTGATTTCCTGCGTCAGGTAGTACAGCTGCGATAGTTCACGTGTAGTCATTTTTTCTCCTGCTGCCGTCAAACGGCGCTTTTTTTCGTAGTATGTTATGTATTAGGATATTGTCTGCTTGTTGTGTGATTATACAGCAGTATAAAGCACATTCCGGGCTTGTCCTTGCGCCCGTTTCATCGCGGTATCGGCAAAAGCTCATCGGCTTTCAGCTCCCGTCATTTTTTACTCCTTGAACACTTTTTGCGCCGCCTGAAGGCCGCCGCGTTCCTGCGGCACGCCTCTTTCCTGCGCACAAGCTGACACCCCGGGCACCGCGCCGCGCGAAAGGTCCTGAGCTGCGCCCCGCAATCCGCGCAAACATGCGGCGCGGCAAAGCCTGCCGCTTCTTGCGCGGCTTTGCGCCCGGCGCGCTCCCTCTCTGCTTGTTCGCGGCAATAGTCGCAAATCCGGTCTTTCGAAAATGCCAATATTGACCGCTCGGTGTGGCAGCGAATGCACGTTCTTTGCGCTTCGGCGTCTAAAAGCCTGACGCTTTTGTCAAGCCAGTGCTTCGGGTGGTCTGTACGGCCTAAGCACCGGCGGCAGGCAGTCTCATAGCGCTCGTCAAGATGCAGGCAGTTCCCGCAAATTTTAATCGGCTCTTGTGTATAATCCATTTTTGTCTCTCCCGCACCTTATAGGTGCATGTATTGTCTGTTCGCTTTGGCCGCCGAGGCCTATCTAACTGTGTGCCGAATCGGGCTAATAAATGCCGAAGCCGGTTTCGCCACAGTTGTATACTCACTGCTTGACCTCGCTGGCCGCATAGCCCAAGGCCTCGGCAATTTCCTCAAAGGGCAGGCTGTCTGCCAGCCT
>JAISTA010000171.1 GCA_031272845.1 Oscillospiraceae bacterium | reverse complement strand
AGAACTTTCTGGGTGCGAGCCTGCACATTTACGATGCCGCAGGGCAGTCGGTGATGAGCCCGCCGCAGGGCCGGCCGAACGATCCGGGCAGGGCAGGGGGAGGAGAAACGCCCGACCTGTTTGAGCAGCAGCTGTCGGAAATGATTGCCCCGGAACTGGGCGCGGTGCTGGCCTCCGCCGAAATTTCGGTTATACGCAAATCAGAGGACGGAAGCTCCTATCTGATCGTCGGCGTGCCGATAAAAAACGGCGATGAAACAGTCGGCGCGGTTATTTTTACAAAGGCGCTGAGCGAGCTGAACGAAACACTGCGCGGACTGAACGTGACGCTTGTTATCAGCACGCTTGCGGCGTTTCTTGTCATGCTGATTCCCGCGTATTTCGCGACGCGGCGGCTTGCCCAGCCGATACGCCAAATGCGTCTGGTAGCGGCGGCTATGGCCGAGGGCGACTACACCGTGCGCGCCGACGTAACGGCGAAGGGCGAGATAGGCGAGCTTGGGCGGTCTATGAACGTATTCGCGGCGGAATCCGCGCGGCTTGAGCAGACGCGGCGCGACTATGTTGCAAACGTTTCTCACGAGCTGAGAACGCCGATCGCCTCAATACGCGCGATGGGCGAAACGCTGCGCGACAACATGACGAAAACGGACGGCAAAAAGGAGCTGTTTTACAACAACATCGTACGCGAAGCCATGCGCCTGTCGCGCCTTGTGGACGATTTGCTGGAGTTGTCCCGGCTTCAGGCGACCGACGCGATACCCAAAAGGCAGTTTGACCTGCGCGAGGTTCTGCAAAATGTAACCGACGTGTACAGCCATATTGCGGAGGAATCCGGCGTTGTGCTGAAAACGCAGGAGCTTGCCGAGCCGGTTACGGTGTTTTCAAATCCAGACCGCGCGGAGCAGGTTCTTGTAATTCTGCTGGATAACGCGATAAAGCACACCGCCGAGGGCGGAGAGCTAGCGCTGTCCGTATCGCCGGAGCGGGACGCGGTTTCCGTTACGGTCTCCAACACGGGCGAGGAGATTCCTCCTGAGGATCTGCCGCACATATTCGAGCGGTTTTACAAGGTGGACAAGTCGCATTCCGGCAGCGGAACGGGTCTCGGCTTGTCAATCGCGAAAGAGGTTATCAAGGGTTTGGGAGAGGAGATTCACGCAAGAAGCGGCGGCGGAGAGACAAGCTTTAGCTTTACCCTGGGAAGGGTGGGGAAGTAGGGCAGGAGCTCAGACAAAACAACACAGTCCGCAGACATTTGTCTGCGGACTGTGTTTGTTAGTTGCGGTGAGAACTACTCCTCGAGAGCCGGTTCTGCACCTCCGGCTTTTGCTTTGCGCTTTATCACTATCTGCGACAGGAGAATTCCCGCGAAAATGAACGCGCAGCCGGCGTATCCGCGCAGACTCATGCGCTCGCGCGACAGCAGCGCGCCGCCGAGAGCCGCAAACAGCGCCTCCATCGAAAAAATAATCGCGGCCTTTGCCGGAGGAACCTTTTTCTGTCCGATGGTTTGCAGTGTGTACGCAACGCCGACTGACAAAAGTCCGCCGTACAGTATCGGAATAATGCCGTTTTTCAGCTGAATCAGCCGCACGTCCTCGAAAATGAACGCTCCGGCAAGGCTGAGAGCGCCGCACACCGTAAACTGCACCAGCGAAAACCGCAGCGGACGGATACGCGGGGCAAAGCGGTCTATAAAAATAATATGAAACGTCCAGCCGATTGCGCCCGCGACAAGCAGCAGGTCGCCAAAGCCGATACTGCCGAAGCCGTCAGTCACGCTGAGCAGGTACAGTCCGGAGATTGCAAACGCAACGCCGATCCACGTGAACAGGGTGGCGCGTTTTTTCATTACAAGGCCGGCAATCGGGACAAAAACAATGTACATTCCCGTTATAAAGCCCGCCTTTCCGGCAGAGCGCGTAAGCTCGATCCCGTACTGCTGAAGCATCACCGCGGCAAACAGAACAAGCCCCGTTGCGAGGCCGCAAAAAAGCGTTGAGCGGCGCTGTGCTTTGTCTGATCTGCCGCGCTCAAAAATCGCGATAACGGGTATCAGCGAGACCGCGCCGAGCAAAAAGCGCACGCCGCCAAAGGTAAACGCGCCCATGAGGTCAACCGATTTTTCCTGCGCGACAAAGGCAACGCCCCAAATCATAGCGGTTAAAACCAGGCAAAGCGTGTATTTAAGGTTGGATTTATTCAAAATGATTTACCTGCAAAGAACATTGCAACGCCGCCTCACAAGTTGAGGCGGCGGCATGCGGATTTTTTATTGTACGCCTGACGGCGAAAAGCAGTGCGTCCAAGCGGGCGCGACTACCCCTGCAGTATCTTGTTCAGAAACTGCCTTGTGCGCGGGTTTTTCGGGTCGGTGAAAATTTCCTCCGGCGGCGCGTCCTCCGCAATAACGCCGTCGCACATGAACAGCACGCGGTCGGCCGCATCACGCGCAAAGCCCATTTCGTGCGTGACGACCATCATCGTCATCCCGGATTCCGCAAGCTTTTGCATAACGACTAAAACCTCGCCGACAAGCTCCGGGTCGAGCGCGCTGGTCGGCTCGTCAAA
>JAISTA010000036.1 GCA_031272845.1 Oscillospiraceae bacterium | reverse complement strand
GCTGACAAAGGGACGCGCGGCGGACGCGGAAAGGCCGTTTGCCGTCATCGGCAAGGACACCCGCATATCCTCCGATATGCTTGAGACTGCGCTCACCGCCGGACTTTGCGCTGCGGGGGTGGACGTGCTGTCACTCGGCGTTTTCCCGACGCCGGGAGTTGCGTATGTCACAAGGCTGCGCGGAGCCGTTATGGGTATTGTAATCTCGGCCTCGCACAACCCGTATGAACACAACGGAATAAAGCTTTTCTCAACAGACGGATTCAAAATAACAGACGACGCGGAGCGTGAAATCGAGGCGCTGATTGACTCGCCCGACGAGTTGAAGCGTCTTGCCGCAACGCACGAAAGGCTCGGCAGGGTTGTCGCGCCGCCGGAAAATGACCGTTTCTTCGGCTATGTAGACTACCTTGCGGCGCGCGCGGCACCGGGGCTTTCAGGACTGTCGGTTCTCGTAGACTGCGCCTGCGGGGCGGCGAGTGAGACTGCTCCGGCGCTTTTTGCGCATCTCGACTGCCGCGCAGATATTATACATAACAGCCCGGACGGCGTGAACATCAACGCAGGCTGCGGCTCTACGCATTTGGATCAGCTAAAAAGCCGCGTCATTTCCGGCGGCTACAGCATAGGCGTCGCCTTTGACGGGGACGCGGACAGGTGTCTTTTTGTGGACGAAACGGGCGGCGAGATAAACGGCGACATTGTGCTTGCCGCGTGCGCGCGGGAGCTGAAAAACGCGGGTCGGTTGCCAAACAACACAGTCGTCGGCACTGTTATGACAAATTCGGGCTTTAACGAGTTCGCCGAAAACGAGGGCATAACTCTCTTAAAATCGGACGTCGGCGACAGGCACGTTTTGGAGCTAATGCGATCCTGCGGCGGCATTCTCGGCGGAGAGGCCTCCGGACACACAATTTTTCTGGAGGACGCGACGACCGGAGACGGCGAGTTAACGGCGGTTAAGTTCCTGTCGTGCCTTGCAAAGAGCGGCAAAAAAGCCTCTGAATTCGCGAAAATCATACGGCAAAACCCGCAGATTATCCTAAATGTAGAGGTTCCCGCCGCAAAAAAAGCCGAGCTTATGGAAAACGCCGAGCTAAAGGCGATAATCGCCCGTGAGACGGAGCGAATCGGCACTCGCGGAATGGTGCTCGTACGCCCGAGCGGCACGGAAAGCCTGATTCGCGTAACGGTCGAGGCCGAAACGCGTGAGGAGGCCGAGGGCACGGCGCGGCGGATAGGCGACGTTGTAACAGCGCTGCTGGGGCGGTAGTGAGGGATGTGCACAGCCTCCGGAGGAAGGATTCCTCCGGGGGCTGTTTTTGTGTGTGGTGTTGCGGGATGGCACTGATTTTGGGTTGTGGCGTGGGTTGGTGTTCTTTGCGACGCAAACCAAAAGCCCCCATCCTACGGAATCCGCCGCAAGGGCCGCATCCGCCAGCTTGCCGCCCCTGCAAAAACCTCAGCCCTGCACCAAAAGGTCAAGCCTCCAAAAAAAATAAAAACCCTTGCACTTGCCGCCGCTTTGTTGTATAATACAAAAAAGCGAAAAAACAATGCCGAAAACCCGGCTTTTGGAGCAAAGTCTATGAACACACCAACAAAAAGCGTTATGATTGTCGGCGTCGGCGGACAGGGGAGCCTGCTTGCCTCGCGTCTGCTCGGACGCGTACTGTTAAACCGGGGGTATGACGTAAAGGTTTCCGAGGTGCACGGTATGAGCCAGCGCGGAGGAAGCGTCGTAACCTATGTACGGTACGGAGACAAGGTGTTTTCCCCGATTGTAGACGAGGGCGGCGCAGAGCTTATCATCTCCTTTGAGCTGCTGGAGGCGGCGCGCGCGCTGCCGTATCTTTCGCGCGGCGGGATAATCGTTTCCAACACGCAGAAAATCGATCCCATGCCCGTTATCACAGGCGCGGCGGAGTATCCTGCGGGACTTGAGGAGAAAATAAGCGCGGCGCTGGCGCCTCTCGGCGGCAGGCTCGACGCGTTTGATGCGCTTGCGGCGGCTCAGGAGGCGGGAACGGCCAAGGCCGTGAATATCGCCCTTATGGGCCGCGCCTCGCGGTATTTTGATATTCCGGAGAGCGAGTGGCTTGCCGCGCTTGGGCAGGTTGTGCCGGAAAGGCTGCTTGAGGTCAACAAAAAGGCGTTTGCAATGGGAGCCGCCGCAAATACGGCGACGGCGTAACAGCGCGTCGAACTCAAAACACGCAAAGGTCCGGCTGCACGCAAATTTTGTGCGGCCGGACGCAAATTATAACTTTTATAGGGTGGTTTTTTATGCCTGAGGATTATCTGAACCGATACAACACATGGCTCGGCTCTCCGTGCCTGACGGACGCTGAAAGGGCGGAGCTGCAAGCAATATCCGGCAATGAGGACGAAATAAAGTCCCGCTTTTTCAAGGACGTTGAGTTCGGCACGGCGGGGCTGCGCGGCGTTATGGGCGCGGGCACAAACTGCATTAACGCGCATATCGTGCGCCACGCGACGCAGTGCGTTTGCGACGTTTTTCTTACGGCGGCGCAAAAGCCCGTTTCGCGCTTTACAAGCCAGAAAATCATCTGCATTACATACGACAGCCGACATAACAGCCGCGAATACGCGCAGGCGGCGGCCGAGGTCGTCGCCGCAAACGGCATTACGGCGTACCTGACGGACGATATACGCCCGACGCCGGAGCTAAGCTTTGCCGTGCGCTATTACGGCGCGATTGCGGGTATCAACATCACGGCAAGCCACAACACCGCCGAGTATAACGGCTATAAGGTGTATGACAACACAGGCGGGCAGATTCTAAAGGAATTTGCCGTGCCGATAGCCGAAAAAATGCGTGATAACGACATTTTTTCCTACAGCAAAAGAGTTCCGTTTAACGAGGCGCTGGAGAAAAACCAAATTCGCCTTATCGGCAAGGCCGCGACAGGCACGCTTACTCAAACGAGCGGCGTTGCCCGTCCCGCACGCCGCCGACAGGACACCGTTCCGGCTGATCTCGCGTTTTTGCAGGAGCTTGAGCTTGGGACAAAGTCCCGCCGTATCGAGCCCTACCGCCGCGAGCTGGCGGAGCTGCGCGTTGTTTATACGCCGCTTTTCGGCGCGGGACGTGACCTTGTGCCGAACGCGCTGCGAAACCTCGGCATAAAAAACCTGTTCCCCGTTCCCTCGCAGTCAGCGGCGGACGGAGACTTTCCGGGACTTGCAAGTCCGAATCCGGAGTTTCCGGAAAGCTTTGCCGAGGCGCTGAAGCTGGCTGACGAAAAGGACGCGGACATTATCATCGCAACAGACCCGGATTGCGACCGTGTCGCGGTTATGGCAAAGCCCGACCCAGCGGCGAAGCAGTACGTCCATATTTCCGGCAACAAAACAGGCGTTTTGATGATTGACCACATCCTTAATGCCTACAGGCAGAGCGGCACAACGCCGGAAAATACGGCAATCGTCAAGTCAATCGTCACAACCGAGATGGGACGCGCGGCGGCTGAAAGCTATGGGGCAAGCTGTATCGATACGTTCACCGGCTTTAAGTACATCGCAAAGGAGATAGACCGCCTGACCGAGGAGGAGGAAGCGACTGTCGTCTTTGCGTTTGAGGAGTCCTACGGGCACCTGGCTGGCGACTATGTGCGCGACAAGGACGCTGTTACGGCGGCGGTGCTGATATGCGAGATAGCGGCGCGCGCCGCGTCTGAGGGGCTTACGCTTATCGGGCGGCTTGAGCAGCTGTATTCGCGTCTGGGGTACTTTGAGGAAAAGACGCTCAGCTTTGTTTTCCCGGGAGCGGACGGCTTTTTCACAATAAAGTCTCTTATTGAAGCGCTGCGCGCCGCGCCGCCAACGCAAATCGGCGGAACTGCGGTTATCGGAACGCGGGACTATCTGCCGGAGGCGGATATGCTGCGGTACGCCCTGGCGGACGGCTCGGCGGTTATAGTGCGCCCCTCCGGCACGGAGCCGACAATCAAGGCGTATGTGCTTGTAAAGGGCGGGAGCGCGCAGGACGCGCAGGAAAAGGCCGCGCGGTATTCCGGCTGGGCGGCGGAGACAATCAAGTAAATCGCGCGTATTCACAGTACGTGTTTGTAAAAGAGGACACTAAGGATGTCAGACTGCATTTTCTGCAAAATCGCGGCGGGCGAGATTCCGGCCGATAAGGTATACGAGGACGACAAGGTTCTCGCGTTTCGGGACAATCATCCCCGCGCACCGACGCATGTGCTTGTCATCCCCAAAAAGCACATAGCAAGCCTGAATGAGGCCTCCGGGGACAATATTCCTGACATCGCGGCGGCAGTCGCCGCGATTCCGCAGGTCGCAAAGGCTGACGGCGTTGCCGAATCGGGCTACCGCGTCATTTCAAACTGCGGGGAGGACGGCGGACAGACCGTTTTCCACCTGCATTTTCACGTTCTCGGCGGCAGAAGCTTCGGGCCGAAGCTGTTTCGCGGCGACACGGCGGAGGACTGATGGCAGACATAGAAAAATACCGCCGGTTTTTCGCGGCGGACACATATGCCGCTTTAAGCTCATGCCGCCTTGTGTCTGCCGAAAACGGCGAGC
This sequence comes from Oscillospiraceae bacterium, assembly GCA_031272845.1. Classification (GTDB taxonomy): domain Bacteria; phylum Bacillota; class Clostridia; order Oscillospirales; family Oscillospiraceae; genus JAIRRO01. The sequence goes on along the minus strand of JAISTA010000036.1, from coordinate 5,961 downwards.
CTGTCTGCGAGATGGACGTGACCGAAAACCACCGCAACGCGGCCGGCGGAGTTCACGGCGCGGCTATTTTTACACTTATCGACTTTGCCTTTGCCGTGTGCGTAAACATCCCGTTTGCAGACGGCGAGACCGACAAGGCGACGCTTGCCGAGTCCGTTTCGGTGTCATATATGCGCCGCCCTAGGGGAAACAGGCTCACGGCAAAAGCCGTGCCGCTGCATTTGGGGCGCACCGTCGCCGTCTCGCGTATAATCGTGTACGACGAGGACGGACGGCCTGTTGCGGAGGCTCTCTGCAACGGAATACGAACATAGCGGAGCAGACAGCCATATTAAGCGAATACAAAAAAACAAAAAGAGGGCGGCGCAAGGCGCCGACCTCTTTTCTATTGTCTGCAATATGCGAAGCTTATCGTCCGGTGACACTACTCGGCAAGCCGCACGAACCTCATCAGCATTGTCGCGACCTCGGCGCGCGTCGCGCCTGCCTGCGGGTCAAACATATTGTCGGATTTTCCGCTGACAATGCCGCTTATAGCGCACCACTTCACAGCGTCTGCCGCCCAGGAGGAAACGCTCTGCCCGTCGGCAAACGGCAGCGCGCCTGCCGGAACGGCCGGAGAACCGCGATATTTGTACAGTATCAGCGCAAGCTGCTCGCGCGTGATGTTTGCGTCTGGCGAGAACTGACCGCCGCCCGTTCCGCTGACAACGCCGTTTTCGGCGGCCCAAGTCACCGCGTTTGTGTACCAAGTCCCGTCAGGTATGTCTGAAAACGGGTTCGGCGCGGTCGGCGCGGGTCTTTTTGCGTAGCTGTGCAGCACGGTGACCAGCATTGCGCGCGTCATCGGCGAGTTCGGGGCGAATATTTCGCTGCTCAGGCCGCTCATAAGTCCGCGGTCGATTACGAATTTCACAGCGCCGACCGTAACAAACCAGTCCGTCGGGAAAACGTCTATAAACGTAAGTCCCGGCACCTGCGGCTCTGCCTTTATGCCGATAATTTCCGCGTCGCTAAGCTCCAAGAGCTGGCCTGACTGCGCCGAAAGAACGCACTGCCCGGTGAAAAGACTGTTTGTGACGATTCTTGAAGCGCCGCGCGTGCCGCTCAGCACGGCGGCATATGCCTGATAGGAGCCTGTGCTTTGCAGCGTGTATTCGCCGGGCGGAATGTCGTAGCCGACGCGGTACATGCCCTCGCAGCACAGATTTATCGGGCTGATTTCAGACGCGGGGGTTGCTGCTGCATGCTCAAGGTACAGGTATTCGCCCGCTAAGACCTCGATAAATGTCCAGGTGTAAAACGTGCCGGTTGCAAGCAGGCTGCTGAAAGACCCGCTCGCGTCAGAGTTCAGCCGGCAAAAGCCCAGACCCTTCGTCGCCTCGACATAGTAAAGTCCGGCGGGTATATCTCTTCCGACAAGGTAACTCCCCTCGGAATATGACGCGGCGGCGCGCGGAGCGGGCAAAAACAGCCCAATCGTCAGCGCCGCCGCAATTACGGCGGCGGCACAGCGGGACAAAATCCGTCTTTTCATCAAGAGGCTCTCCTGTTGATTTGCTGTATAAGCTAAATCGCGCTGACCTTTTCACGCGGATCCGGCTTCTCGCCGTCCGCCGCGTGTGCGCTTCCCATTGCGGCGGCAAGGCCGAGCACGCACCAGAAAACAAACGTCACGCGGTAGTTGTAAAAGCCGAAATCAGTCATGCTCTGCACAAAAAAGCCGAGTATGCCGCAGGCGGCGGCAAGACTGTAAAGCCGTGTCCTTCCGCCGGACAAAAACGCCCGCATACCCTGCCGAATGCCGGAGAAAAACGCGCCGAGAATCGAGACAAGCCCCAAAACGCCTGATTCCGTGATGAATTGCAGAAACAGATTGTGGCTGTGCGGCGTGACTATTCCGCCATAGTCGTAGAGCCTGTACACCGAGGCAAAGGCCGTTTCTCCAACTCCGATTCCGATTTGCCAGTGACCGTCCTTGACCATATCGATCGTGCCGAGCCAGATGTACAGCCTATAGAGCGTTGAACGGTCCGTGATATTGCCGACGCTCATCAGGCGGTTTATATACTGCGCGGGCATAAGTGCAAGTCCGCCGATTCCGCCGAGCACCAGCAGCACGACAAAGCGCCTGTCAAGCGCGATGAGAAACACCGCAATCGCGGCAATCGTCGCAATCCAGCCGCCGCGCGAGTATGAGTACAAAAGCGCCATGAGCTGCGCGGCAAGGCATCCGAGGGACACGAGCTTTATAAGCTTGCTCTTTTCGGTTACGGCAATCGCAAACGTGAACGGAATGATGAGGTCAAGGTATTCGGCAAGCACGTTCGGGTTCTCAAGCGTTGCGTAAACGCGCAGATATACGCCCTCAAACATATCCTTGTCGAGCCACGCGCCGGTGCCGACAGTAGGCAGAAACCAGCCGAAATACCTCTGCGCAAGCCCGTGCAGGGATACCGCCGTGGCGGACAGCACCAGTGCAAAAACAGCGGCACGCGCGTGCGCCTTGCTGTTTATAGCGGCCTTTACGGTGAACGCGAAAAAGCAAAAAGCGGCGTACAGCAAAGCCGGAAACAGGCTTGCCTGCCTGTCGGAGCTTACCATAACGCCGGAAAAATACGCGAGCATAACAAACAGCAGCCACTTGTCAACCGCCGTCGGGCGATAGCCCTCGCCGAAATAAATGCCGTGCGCAAGCGTCACGGCTGTTGTGACGGCCGCCGCCGCAAGCAGAACCATCGTTGGTATAAGCGGAGCCAAAAACAGCACCGCACAGACCAAAACCCACGGCTGAAGCGCGATACTGCCGAATATCAGCCGCAAAACCGCACTGCTTTTGAATACGGGCGCGGCAAGGCTTCCCGCGCCGTTTACTCCGCGAGTAAGCACGGAGGACGAAAAGGCAGTCCTCCCGCTCTGCGACAAAAAGCGCGTTACTATAGCGCTGTTTTTGCACAGCCGCGTCAGAAACGCGCCGATTGCGCAGATAGCCGAGAAAATCAGGCTTTTCCGCACCGCGTATATTGTTTTTTTAGATATTTGAAGAAACATTTTTGCGATATTTGACTATAAAATTCGGCGCGGCGAAATATCCTGCCGCGCCGCTTACTTGAATACTGTGCCGCCGCCCCGTGGCAGCGATGAGTGCTTTCGCGCAAGGCTATTTACTTGCCGTTAGTCTATATACCTGTTGCGCGAGTCCTGCACGGCGACCGTTTCACTGTAGGCACGCTCTATGCTTGCGCCGACTGACGACAGCTTTTCCGTGAAGTTTTCGTACCCGCGCTCAATAAACTCTACATTTGTCAAAACCGAATCTCCCTTCGCAGAGAGCGCCGCAATCGTAAGCGCCGCGCCGGCCCGCAGGTCGGGCACGTTCAGCGGCTCAGACGCGCCGTACAGCTCGGCAACGCCGCGTATTTTTATGTGTGAGGGCTTGCTGCAAAACTCAATGTCCGCGCCCAGCTTGCGGAATTCGTGCGCGTAGGAAAACCGCTCTGTCCAAACAGAGTCGAACACGCGGCTTGTGCCCTGCGCCATAAGCAGGCACGCGGCAAGCTGCGGCTGCATGTCTGTCGGAAAGCCGGGATACGGCATTGTGCGCACATCGACGCTTGAGAGCTTGCTTGAGCGCACGCAGATAACCTTATCGTCAGTTTCCTCAATCTGCGCGCCGATTGCCCTCAGCTTTTGCGAAATCGCGTCTAAATGTCTCGGAATCACGCTCTGAATCTCAAGCTCGCCGCCGCAAGCGCAAACCGCCGCCATAAACGTTCCGGCCTCGATTTGATCCGGGACTATCGTGTGCGAGCCGGAGTGGAGCTTTTCCACGCCCTCAATCTTGATGATATTTGTGCCGGCTCCGCGAACCCTTGCCCCAAGGCTGTTCAGATACAGCGAGAGATCGACAATGTGCGGCTCGCGCGCCGCGTTTTCAATAACGGTCAGCCCGTCTGCAAGAACCGCCGCGAGGATTACGTTTATCGTCGCTCCGACGGAGCTTGCGTCGAATATGATTCTTGCGCCAGTGAGCCTGCCGCCCCTGGCCTTTGCCCTGATGATTCCGTTTTCGGTATCGACCGAAACCTCCGCGCCCATTTGCTCAAAGGCTCTGATATGATAGTCAATCGGGCGCTCCGCGCCGAAATTGCAGCCGCCGGGCATAAGCGCCTCAACCTCGCCGTACCTGCCGAGCATCGCGCCCCACAGATAGTACGAGGCGCGCAGCTTTGCCATTTCCGGAACAAGCAGGCTTGTTGTGCTGATACCCGAAACGTCTATCGCCATGCGCGAATTGCCGTCCGCTCCAAAGCTGCCGCCCGCGCCGGGGCTGAAGCTGACCTTTGCCCCCGCGCCCTCAAGTATGCGGATTAAAACCGCAATGTCTGAGATACAAGGTACGTTGTACACGGTTGAAACGCCGCCGGACAAAACTGCGGCGGGCAAAATGCCGACCGCCGCGTTTTTGGAGCCGGAAATCCGGATGCTCCCCGAAAGAGGATACCCTCCGGATACCCGGTATACCGTGTTTTTGATGTCTTTTTTGTTCATGAAAGAACCGAAAATCATAAAATGGACTTTAGCAACCTCTGATTAATTCATCGTTTCGTCTTTTGCGCCGTGCTTTTCGAGCGGCTCTAAACAGCTGTCTTCGCTATTTCGCGTATTCAACCGCCCGCGTCTCGCGGAAGAGGTTTACCTTAATCTGTCCGGGATACTGAAGCTCCGCTTCAATCTTATTCGCGATGTCACGGGCCAAAACAAGCATTTCATCCTCTGAAATTTTCTCCGGCTCGACCATAACGCGGATTTCGCGTCCGGCAGAGATTGCGTATGACGAGGAGACGCCGGCAAACGACTGCGTGAGCTTTTCGAGATTCTCAAGCCGCTTGACGTAGTTCTGGATCGTGTCGCGGCGCGCTCCGGGGCGCGAGGCGGAAATCGCGTCCGCCGCCTGAACAAGACACGCAGCGACCGTATGCGGCTCAACGTCGCCGTGGTGAGCCTCGATCGCGTGGATAACCGCGGGCTTTTCGTTATAGCGCTTTGCAATGTCAACGCCAATCTGAACGTGAGTACCCTCAACCTCGTGGTCGATTGCTTTTCCTATATCGTGCAGCAGCCCCGCGCGCTTTGCGGCAACCTCGTCGATTCCAAGCTCTGCCGCCATAATTCCGGACAGGTGCGCGACCTCAATTGAGTGCGCAAGTACGTTCTGCCCGTAGCTTGTGCGGTACCGCAGACGGCCGAGCAGCCGGATAAGCTCCGGGTGCAGGCCGTGAATGCCGGTTTCAAGTGCAGCGCGCTCGCCCTCGGCCTTGACTGTGGCCTCAACCTCTTTTTTGCACTTTGCGTACATCTCTTCAATGCGCGCCGGGTGAATCCGCCCGTCCAGCAAAAGCTTTTCCATCAGCAGCCGCGCGATTTCGCGGCGAACCGGGTCAAAGCAGGAAATTGTTATCGCCTCGGGCGTGTCGTCTATAATAAGGTCAACGCCCGTTAAGTTCTCAATTGTGCGGATGTTGCGGCCCTCGCGCCCGATTATGCGGCCCTTCATATCGTCATTCGGCACGGCGACAGAATTCACCGTGCTTTCAACCACCTGGTCGGACGCGACGCGTCCGATTGCAAGAGAGATTACCTCGCGCGCCTTCGCGTCAGCCTCCTCGTGCAGTCTTGCTTCAATCTCGCGGAGCTTAACCGCCGCCTCGTGAGTGATTTTATCCTCAAGGCTTCTTAAAAGCTGCGTCTTTGCTTCCTCGCTCGACATTGCCGAAATGCGCTCAAGCTCTGATATTTGGGCGTTTTTCAGCTCCTCGATTTTTGCCTGCGCACGCTCTGTCTGCTCAACACGCTGGTTGAGCTGCTCCGTGCGCCGCTCCAGATTGTCAGCCTTTTTGTCGAGATTGGACTCCTTTTGACGGAGCTGATCCTCAAGCTTCGCGATTTCCGAGCGTGAGG
>JAISTA010000239.1 GCA_031272845.1 Oscillospiraceae bacterium | reverse complement strand
CCGCCCGCCGCGCAGGCGCATAGCTGTGCGGCGAGGCGTAGCTTAGCCGCAATTTCAAACACCGCACTCTGCCGCGTCGGGACACGCACCCATCGCCGCCCCGCAACAGCGCAGTGCGCGGTGCGGGTGTGCTTCGCCAAGTCCTGCGGCCACCCGCCTGTACCCACCACCGGAACATAGGGCTCAAGCCCGTCAGCTGGCAATTCTGTCAGGGTTCGGACGCACGGACACGTACACTTGCCGCACCGCGCTCGCCTAAGCCCAAAAGCTGCTTCTTTGGTTACTTTCTTGCAGCAGCAAGAAAGTAACCGCCCGCTGCGTAGGCGCTTAGCAGCGCGGCGAGGCGTAGCTTAGCCGCAATTTCAAACACCGCAACACACGGCGCACATAGAACATCTCGTTCCCACCTTGAGTTTTGCGTGTCAAAGAACATCCTCGCCGCGCCGCAGCCAAAGCAACCGCCCAAACAACAGCTGTGCCCTCCCCGCAATATTTTCCGCTTGCAAATACCCGCCGCTTGCGCTATAATCAAACCAAAAACCTCCAGGAGTACCCGCAATGAAATACCCGCACCTCTTTGAGCCGCTTGCTATCGGCTCCGCCGTGTTCCGCAACCGCATTTTTTCCTCGCCGCAGGGCTATTACAACGTCGCGCGCGACAATTTGCCAAGCCTTGACGAAATCGCGTATTATGAGCGCAAGGCGCAGGGCGGCTTTGCCTCCGTCGCGATTGGCGACTGCATTGTTGAGGACTCAACCGGCACGCACTACCCGTTTCTGATCCGTATGGAGGATCGCGGAACGCTGCCCGGTCTTGCCGCGATTGCGGACGGCATTCGGCGGCACGGAGCCGTTGCTTCCGCAGAACTGTCGCACGCGGGAATGTACGCGCGGTTTGTCAAGTACCCGGACGGGAGCGTTTACGGCCCGGACTCCGAGAAAAACGCGGCGGCTCAGCGCGACACGGCTCAGGGCGGAAATCTATACGGACCCGTGTACATCGAAAACGGTAAGTACGGCGAGGTTCTCGAAATGCCTGAGGAGATGATTCTGCGGATTATCGAGAAATTCGGGCAGGCCGCCGCCTGGGCAAAGCTCTGCGGTTTTGGAATGGTGACGGTGCACGGCGGGCACGGCTGGCTGCTGTCGCAATTTATGTCTCCGCATATCAATACGCGAAAGGATCGCTGGGGCGGCTCGTTTGAAAACCGCTGTCGCTTGCCGCTTGCCGTAATTGAGAGTATACGCCGTCACACCGGGCGTGATTTCCCGATAGAATACCGCTTTTCGGGTTCTGAGGCCAGCCGCTTCGGCTACGATATAGATTACGGCGTTGAGTTTGCCAAGGCGCTTGACGGCAAGGTGGACATTCTGCATGTCTCTGCCGGAGACCACGAGGACGACCACTCGATTATCGTGACGCACCCGTCTATGTTTATGGAGGACGGCATTAACGTAAAGTATGCCGCCGAGATAAAAAAACACGTCAAAACCCCCGTTGCGACAGTCGGTGCGCTGACTGATCCCGAAATGATGGAGGAAATCATCGCCTCAGGCCGCGCCGATATTGTCGAGCTCGGGCGGCAGTCTCTTGCCGACCCGGATTTGCCGAAAAAGGCGCGCGCGGGAAACGACGGCGATATAAACAAGTGTATGCGCTGCAACACGTGCCTTGAGCACACGGGCTCCATCCGCAGTCTCCGCTGCGCGACGAATCCGGAGATTGGCTTTGAGCGCGAGGCGAAAATACCGAAGCCGATTACCGGGCAAAAGCGCGTTCTTGTCGCGGGAGGCGGCGTTGCCGGAATGCAGGCGGCGCTGACTGCCGCAGAGCGCGGACACGAGGTAACCCTGTGCGAGAAATCGGATGCGCTCGGCGGGGTTCTGCGGTGTGAGCGCGGCGTGCCGTTCAAGCGGCGGCTCGACGAATACCTTAACCGGCAGGCAAAAAAACTTGAGGCGGCGGGTGTGGAGGTTCGCCTGAACACAACGGTCACGCCGTCCCTTGCCGCAGAGCTTGCGCCTGATGTGCTTTTTGCCGCGCTCGGAGCCGCTCCGATAAAGCCCGCGATTGCCGGAATTGACGGCAAAAACGTGCTTGAAGCGACGTACGCCTACGCGCACACAGAGGAAATTGGCCGGCGCGTCGCCGTGATAGGCGGCGGGCTTGTCGGAATTGAGCTGACGGCTTATTTGCGCCGGCTGGAACACGAAATTACGGTCATTGAGGCGGCAGAAAAGCTGATTTGCGACGACGCGGGAATGCACCTGCTGGCGCACGGCGAGGAGTTGTCACAGCCCGAGATTTTCGTACTGCGCGGGGCAAAGGTGCTGTCAATTGATGGCGGGGGAGTGGAGGTCGAAACAAAAGACGGTAAGCAAAAAGTTGCGGCGGACACTGTGATTTACGCCGTCGGCCAAACGCCGAAGCGCGACGAAAGCTTTGCGCTTTACGCCTGCGCTCCGGAGGTGTATCAGATAGGCGACTGCGTTCAGCCGCGAAGGATCCTCGCCGCGACGCAGGAAGCGTGGAACATTGCGCGGGACATTTAGTCCGGCGCAAGAAGGAGACAAAATATGTCAGCCGAAATAATCAATGCGGTGCGCGAGGATTATCCCGCGCTGCGGTTCATCGGAAAACGTTACACAAACGCCGACTGCGACCCGGTCACGGGAATGTTTTCAAACAAGTGGGAGCAGTGGCACAGCGAGGGACTGTTCGGCGCTTTAGCGGGGCACGCGAATCCCGCGCCGGAGCACGGCGACTCATGTCTTGCATTTATGGGCGCGGACGGGGAGGAATTCGAGTATTGGATCGGTATCTTCTTTCCGGAGGGAACTCCTGTGCCGGACGGGTTTGACGTGGCGGACATTCCCGCGCTGTCAGCCGGCGTGTGCTACATAAAGGGAACCGAGCCGGACATTTACCTCCAGCACGACAGGTGCGTCGCGGAGCTTTTGGCGGAGGAGATAACGGCAAGCACAGACCTCGCAAAGCCGCGCCGCTGGTTTGCGTTTGAGCGGTACAGCTGCCCGCGCTACACGGAGCCGGACGGGCAGGGGAACGTGATACTGGACTACGGGATCGTGGTGTGACGGCGAGTGTCCGAACAAAACGAGTTTTTACTGATTAAAGAAAAACCAAAACAGCGTCGATCACTCGGCGCTGTTTTGGCATTATTTCAAAAAGGTAGTTAACCGGAAGTAAGCATTTTAGCCGCGTTTTTTACGGTTCTTGCGCGCCGCTTCCTGCTTTTTGCGGCGCTTTACCGCCGGAGGCTGATAAAACTCGTGACGGCGCACATCCGCGATCGTTCCCGCTTTGGAAACCGCGCGCTTAAAGCGCTTTAACGCACTGTCAAGCGATTCTCCGTCCTTCAAATAAACATCTGACATTATCTTCACCCCCTATATTGCGCAAATAGCAGTCAACGCATTTAATTATACAGAGTTTGAATATAATTGTCAATCTCCAAAAAAAGGAAACGTGTCCTTTGCGCTTGCTTATTACAGCGTTTCGTACAGCGGATGCTTCTCCACAAGCTCCGCGACTTTTTTTGTCACCGCCTCGCGGCTTGCGTCATAATCCTTTGCAGTATCAACAATAAGTCCCGCAACAGCGTCGCAGTCGCTCTCCGTAAAGCCCCGGCTTGTAACGGCGGGCGTGCCGAGCCGGACGCCGCTTGTGTTGTTCGCGTTCTGCGGGTCGTTCGGAATTTTGTTCTTGTTTGCCGTGATATTTACGGAGCTGAGGCGATCCTCCATTTCGCGGCCCGTCAGGCCGAAAGGACGCAGATCCATCAGGCAGAGGTGATTGTCCGTGCCGCCGGAAACAAGCTGCGCGCCGCGCGATAGAAGTCCCTGCGCCAAAGCCTGCGAGTTCTTGCGGATTTGCTTTTGGTATTCGCGGAACGCGGGCGTCGCCGCCTCACCGAAGGAGATAGCCTTTGCCGCGATAACGTGCATTAAGGGGCCGCCCTGCGCTCCGGGAAAAACTGCGGAGTTTACGCGCTTTGCAATCTCCTCGTCGTTTGTCATAATAAAGCCGCCGCGCGGGCCGCGCATTGTCTTGTGCGTCGTGCTGGTCACAACGTCTGCGTACGGCACGGGCGAGGGGTGCTCTCCCGCCGCGACGAGCCCCGCGATGTGCGCAATGTCTACCATAAGGTAAGCGCCGACCTCCTTTGCGATCGAGGAAAACGCCTCAAAGTCGAGGATACGCGGATATGCCGAGGCTCCGGCGATAATCATTTTCGGGCGGTGCTTTTTTGCGATTTCGCGCACATTGTCGTAATCAATGACGTTCGTGTCGGGCGTAACGCCGTAGGAGACGATGTTGTAGTATCTGCCGGAGAAATTCGCGGGCGCGCCGTGCGTCAGGTGTCCGCCGTGGTCGAGATTCATGCCGAGAACGGTGTCTCCCGGCTTTACAAGCGTCAGATACGCGGCGTAGTTGGCCGAAGCGCCGGAATGCGGCTGGACGTTTACGAATTTTGCGCCGAAGACCTTTTTTGCGCGCTCAATCGCGAGCGTTTCGACAACGTCTACCTCCTCGCACCCGCCGTAATACCTGTGACCGGGGTACCCCTCGGCGTATTTGTTCGTGAGGACGGAGCCTGCGGCGAGCAGCACCGCTTCTGAGACGAAATTCTCTGACGCGATAAGCTCAATGTGCGTTTGCTGGCGGCGGTATTCGCGCTCGATTGCTTCTCCGACCTCCGGGTCGGCTGATTTGATGAAGGACATTGCGGAAAGCTGCATTTATGTGGATTCCTTTAGTATAACGTGTAAATTGTAGGTATAGTAGGGCGGGCGGACTACAGCTTGCTGTTTTCGCTCCGGCCCGCAAGCATTTTCAAAACGTCGGGGCCTCCGGCGGCGGACAGCGGAACGGAAAACGCAACGCCCGCGCCGCGCTTTTCTCCGAGCTTCAGGCTGACGCGCAGCTCTGACAGGATTTTTTGGACGATACCGTCACTTGCCGCTATCTGCGCGACGACCATGTCCGAGCCCGCGATTCCGAGGCGCTCAAGCGTCTGCGTCGGCGCTGTTCCGCGTGCCGCAGTCGCTGTTTTGTATACGGCGCCGCAGCGCGCGGCGATTTCAAACACCGTTTGCGCACGGTCTATCGGGACGATTACGAACAACAGCTTTATCAGCGTGTTCTGCTCATTTGTCATACGCCGCCTCCTTCAAACGCGAGCTGCCAGTTAAGAGAAATAACCTCTGTCTGGGTTGAAAAAACGGGCTGCGGCGGTATTACGCGGGCGCGGGCAAACACGCGCTTTATTCTGCCCGCAAGCTCCGCGCGCTCTGAATACACGCCGAGAAGCTGAATTGTAATTAGCGGCGTCATTGCAACGAGCGCGACCACGCCGAACGCGTCTGTATAAATGCTGCGGCCGAGCGCTGCAGCCGAGCCGAGCGTGAACGACAGGATAAACGCCGAGGTCATAGGGCCCGAAGCAACGCCGCCTGAGTCGAACGCGATGGAGGTGTACATCGGGTTTACGAAAAACGAGAGCAAAAGCGCGATTCCGTACCCCGCAAGCAAAATCGGCAGCAGAGGAATCCCTGTCAGCACACGCAGCTGCGCAAGTCCGACAGAAAACGCAACGCCGACGGCAAGCGCGATAAGCACGGATTTTCGCGTTATTCGGCCGTTTGAAACGGTCTCAACCTCTTTTACGAGCACGTGAATCGACGGCTCCGACAAAACGGTTAAGAGCCCGAACAAAAGCCCGAGCGGTACGATTAAAAATGCCGCGCCGGTTGAGGCGATTTTGCTGCCGAGCGAGGTTCCGAGCGGGACAAACGCGCCCTCCGCGCCCGTCAGGAAAAGGACAAGCCCTATATACGTTATGAAAAAGCCCGCGAAAATGCCGATTACGCGCAGCAGCTTCAGCCTGAGCGCGAAAATCTGGAATACAATAAAGATCGCGGCAATCGGCGCCAGCGCTATGGCGACGCTTTTCAGGTTGTGAAGCGCCGTCTGCCCGAAAACGGCAAACGCGGCGCCGGCTGAGACGTAAAGCTCCTCGCTTGCGGCGGCGGTACCGCTTGCCGCACCGCTGCCGAGCATGCCGAGCAGCGCAACCGCCGCAATCGGCCCGACAGACGCGATTGCAACAAAGCCAAAGCTGTCCTCCGCGGAGTGTTTGCCGCCGCGCACCCTTGCGATACCAACGCCGAGCGCGAGAATAAACGGTACCGTAATCGGCCCTGTCGTAACGCCGCCGGAGTCAAACGACAGCGGCAGATACTCGCGCGGTACGAATACCATAAGAACAAACAGCGCGGCATATAGCGGCAGCAGCAGCTTCGCCAGCGAAACGCCGTAAAGCGTGCGCAGAGCCGCAAGGGCGAGAAAAACGCCGACACCGAGCGCGATTGACAAAATAAGTGTAATGGGCGAGACGGACGAGACGAGTGCCGACAAAACGGAAAGGTCAGGCTCCGCAATCGTTACCGCAACGCCGATTACAAAGAAAGAAATCAGAATCAGCCAGGTTTTCTTTGAACTCGAAAGAAAGCTGCCTATATGCTTGCCGATTATTGTGTTTGCGGTGTCGCTGCCGAGAGTAAAAAGCGCCGTTCCGGCAATGAGCAGCGCGATTCCCGGCAGAGCGGCCGCGAGTATAACGGAGGTCTGCCCCGGAATAAAGATAAAGCAAAGCAAAAGCACCGCGGCGGAAATCGGCAGGATTGAAAACGCGGCGTCCTTGAAGTTTTTCAGCAATAGCTTTATCAATTTTCGGTGATTTTAATCCTTGTCATATATAAAATGCTTTTCAAGCTCCGAGGGTATGCCGTTTCGGTTAAGCTCCGTAACTTCAAGAACCGTCACATTCGGCAGCGCGGCAATTGTCTGCGTAAATTCGCCGGAGCCCTGCTGCAATACGCCGAGCACTCGCGTACGGGGGTCTGCCAGCAGCTCCAAAACCGCCGCCTGAAACACGTGCGCGGCCGCCTCAAGCCGGCCAAGCTCGTCCATAATCACAAGCGGGCGGCTGCGCGAGGCGTTCAGCGCGGATACGCCGAACGTGTCGAACACATCAGGATGGGCGGTGAGCCTGCCGCCGGACATTTGCGCTATAACGGCTGCTTCGCCGCTGGATAACGCGTGCATGCGCAGACAGTCCCGCGCGGCGTTCCACTCCGTGATAAAGCCGCCGGGCGCATTTTCAGGCGCGAGCGCCGCGAGAAACGCGTTGAGCGCGGTTGTTTTGCCGACGTGCTTTTTCCCCGTCAGAAAAATGTTTTTCGTAGCTTGTGCGTTAGGCAATGAAGAATAACATTCCTTAGAATAATTTTAACACATATTTCGGCAAAACGCAAGTAAAAAAAGAACAGCGATGCCCGCTTTTTTTCTTGAATTGACCGGAAGCGGCTGCAACATCCTATATAGAAACGCAAAAACCGGCACTGGCCGCATTTTTCTGCGCGTACCGGTTTTTTAGCTCCGTGCTGTTCTGCTGTGAGACCGTGTTTTACGTCAGCCTGTCGATGTTTTGCTTTACGCCCCAAAATACGATGTTTTTTATTATCGGAGTGTAGGCGGTTTCCGGAAGCTCGTCAATCAGACGACCGGCGCTCCCGGCGGCAAGCGTCAGCAGCTCCGAGATTCGCCGCTTTGCCGCGCCGTCAAATGCGCCGAAGCAT
>JAISTA010000219.1 GCA_031272845.1 Oscillospiraceae bacterium | reverse complement strand
GTTTATAATCTTCCCGCCCGCCATTATAAACGTGCCGTTGGATGCCAAAATGCCGCCGCCCTCCCCTATCGCGGTATTGTGCTCGATGGTGCCTCCCGTTATCGTAAGGTCGCCCGTATTTATCTCTATTCCTGCGCCGTTGTCTGCTTCGTTATAGGAAATCGTGCCGCCGGTAATGGTAAGGTCGCCGTTGCTGCTGCCAATACCGCCGCCGAAGCCCATAACCGTCAGGTTGCGCGTAATATCGCCGCCGGAGATAACGCAGCTCCCGCCTTGGTTTTGGATGCCGCCCTCGGAAAGCGCCTCATTATCCGCAATTAAGCCGCCCTGCATCGTAAAGCTTCCTTTTGTCACACCGTTGACATGCTTAGTCATATCACCGGTGGAAACGCCGCCGCCGTGATCCGCGAAATTGTGTGAAATTTCCCCGCCGGACATAATGAAATCGCCGATATTCGCAACACCGCCGCCATTACCATTATAAGAATTGTGTTCGTCTATTAGGCCGCCTTTCATTAGAAAAACGCCGCTTGAGCCGTTAAAAACGCCGCCGCCCCAACCGTCGAAACCACCCGTGTGATTTCCGTTCTCATTTTTGCGGATCGTGCCGCTTGCAAGCTCAAAATACCCGTCATTATACACGCCCCCGCCCGTATCGGCATAGTTCGTGCCGATTTCTCCGCCGCTCATAGTGAAAGTGCCCGTGCTGACAACGCCTCCGCCGCGCGCGTCGGTTGCGGTGTTATTTGAAATTGCGCCGCCAAACATTACAAACTCGCCTTCGTTGTATACACCGCCGCCGTCTCCGTCGGAGTCGCCGTAAGCATAGTCAGTGCCTGTAATATTATCGCTTATGCTTCCGCTGAGTATTGTCAGCTTTCGTCCGGTATAGATTCCGGCGCCGATTCTCGCGCTGTTGTTGTCAACTGTCAAATTATCGCCTGCCAGCACAGTGTCGCTGTAAAGGTACAGTCCGCCGCCGAAGCCCCGCTTTCCCTCATTGCCGGAAATCGTGCAATCAATGAAATAGGAAGAGCTCGCCGTGCAATATAAGCCGCCGCCGGTAGGCGCGGTGTTGTGACTTATATAGCAGTCTTTGAAATATGCCGTAGTTGTGCCGGCAGAGCTTGCATATATTGCTCCCCCATAATAATTTCCTTCATTATTATAAAAAGTTGTGCCGGTTACCGTGAGATCCCCGCCGATATGGTATATTGCGCCGCCATTGCTCGATTCGGCTCGGTTATTTACAAACGTGCTGTCAATGATAGTGAGGCTTGCCCCGTCTCCGTAGCTGTATATTGCGCCGCCGTTTTGATCGGACGAGCTCTCCCCAATGAGACATCTGGTTATCGTCAGGCTTGAGTTCTGGTTGTTTATCGTGCCGCCTTGTGAGTCCCTGTCCCCGTACGCGGCGCGCCCTCCCTTCAAAACAAGGTTTTCTAAATATATATCGGAGCCAATCGTTTCGTTATACAATATCCGATGATTGTTACCGTATATTATAAATTGATTGCCCCCGCCGCTTATTATTTTTACCGAACAGACATCCGGAACCTCAAGCCCGGAGACAATCTGGATATCATTCATAACCTCAATAATCGTCGGCCCTGCTGCGGCGGCATTGGTTATAGCGGCCTGCAGCTGATATTCGTCACCGGCCTGCACAGAATTTATCCATACGGGCTCAGGCGCGGGCGTCGGCGTACCCGGGACTATCGGCGGCACAAGTCCGGCCGCCGGTATAGCCATTGCGGGAATATCCCTCGATACATCGCGTTTTTCTGCACACGAGGCAAATGAAAACAACAGAACAATCAGTACCGCAAGCGCCGCGCCTGCCGTGACTTTTGTGTTTTTCGGTTTTATCATATTTTTGTTTCCTCATTTTATCCGCCGCAGCGTACGGGTACAGCAACGGTAAGTTGTCATTATTGTTACACATTAAAAGGAATATATGCACGAAACGGCTGCGCGCGGTTCGCCTCGTCCACAGCGAAGCCTGTAGAGCGCGGGGTGCTGCCGCCCACGCCGGTATCTGCCGCCGCGCTTCCCTGCCGGGCTTCGCCCTAATTCCAAACATTGCAGCCTGCCGCACAGGAAAAGCAACCAACCCGAGTACAGCAACATATAAGAAAACGCTTTCATCCCGCCCCAAAGACAAAACAACAGCCTCTCCCCATAATTTTCCACTTGACAACCCTCCCGCCCTGTGCTAAATTATATTCTAAGTTCATACCAAGCGTTGATGGGGACGGCAGAGATTCCGGCTGACCCACAGAGAGCGGCGCGGAGCGGTGCGCAGGTTGCGCCGCAAAGCTGAAAACGCCGCAGTCAAAGAATCCATAGCCTATCACCCCTGAGCTGAAGCCCGAAAGCGGCGCTGCCGCAAGTAGACGCTTCCGTTACGGCCGCGTAAAGGCCGGTGGTTTGCACGGCGGCGCGTTTTGCCGGATGTAAGAACCCACAAGGGGCGGAGAAATCCGCAAATTGAGTGGTACCGCGGGATTTTAATCTAAGTCTCGTCTCAATGAAAATTATTTCATTGCGGCGGGTCTTTTTATTTTACCTAACGCCGCGCAAAGGAGAAAAACAATGTCAGAAAAAGAACGCAACCTGCAAGAAATCGCGGAACGCCTGCGCGAGCTGCGGGAAATCTCAGGCTACACGCTTGAGCAGGCGGCAAGCCTAACGGAGTTTTCCGTCGAGGAATTCACAACGCTTGAGAGCGGCTCGGAGGACTTTCCGTATTCGTTCCTGCTCAAATGCTCCGAGGTATACGGCGTCAGCATATTTGACCTACTTGAGGGCGCGTCTCAGAGCCACCTCACGGGGTACACCGTCACGCGCTCCGGCTCAGGCAAGGTCGCCGCGTCTAAGGACGGACACATTATCGCGGATCTCGCGGCAAAGTTCCGCGACAGAATCGCGCGGCCTTACCTTGTGCGGTACGCTTACGATGAGACGCAAAGCTCCGCGCCGATTGAGCTTGACACGCATTCCGGCCAGGAATTTGACTATGTCGTCTCCGGCAGCCTGCGCGTGCAGATCGGCAGCCACGTTGAGGTTTTGACGGCGGGAGACAGCATTTATTACGACTCCGGAAAGCCCCACGGAATGGTCGCCACAGGCGGCACGGAGTGCGTATTTCTCGCGGTCGTGCTGACAGCCGAAAAGCACGCCGAGGAGGTTCAGGAAACGGTTCTTCCGCTGCCGGAATACTCAAGCGCCGAGCCGCTTTACCGCGAATTCACCGTAACGCAGGAGGACGAAACAGGCCGGCCGACGCAGGTCGCGTTTAAGAACACGGAGCGCTTTAACTTCGCATTTGACGTGGTGGACCGCCTTGCGGACAAGTGCCCAGACAAGCTCTGTATGCTGCACGTGGACAGAACGCGGCAGGTACGGCGGTTTACGTATCAGGACATGTCAAAGCTCTCGTCACGCGCGGCAAACTACCTGCTCTCCGTCGGAATCAAGCGCGGCGACAGGGTTATGCTTGTGCTAAAGCGCAACTGGCAGTTTTGGGTCGTGCTCTGCGCCCTGCACAAAATCGGCGCCGTCATGGTTCCCGCGCCGGATCAGCTTTTGCAGCACGATTTTGAATACCGTTTCGAGTCCGGGCAAATTTCCGCGCTCATCACAACGGGAGAATCAAACGCTTATCTTGAGGCGGAAAAGGCGTTTGCGAAATGCCCGGACGTTGCGGTGCGCGTTATGGTCAACGGCACAGCTCCCGGCTGGCTCGACTTTGACACGGAGTTTCTGCGTTTTCGCTCGTCGTTTGACCGCGACGAAAACAGCCCCGGCGGCGCGGACGAGCTGCTTATGTTCTTCTCCTCCGGCACAACGGGTTACCCGAAGCTCGTTACGCACTCGCACCTGTACCCGCTGGGTCACTTTGCAACGGCGCGGTACTGGCAGCGCGTTGACCCGAACGGAATCCACTTCACAATCTCGGATACAGGCTGGGGCAAGGCGCTTTGGGGCAAAATCTACGGCCAGTGGCTCTGCGAGGCGGCAATTTTCGTCTATGATTTCGACAGGTTCGACGCGGCGCAGGTTCTGCCGATGTTCAAGGAGTTCAACATCACAACCTTCTGCGCCCCGCCGACGATCTACCGCTTTTTAATCAAGGACGACCTGTCTCAGTACGACCTTTCAACGATAAAGCACGCAACAACGGCGGGTGAGGCGCTGAATCCGGAGGTGTTCTACCGCTTCCGCGACGCAACGGGGCTTTCCGTAATGGAGGGCTTCGGCCAGACGGAGACGACGCTGCTTATCGGCAACTTTACGGGCATGTCGCCGAGAGTCGGCTCTATGGGCGTTGCAAACCCGCAGTATAACCTCGATGTAGTGGATGCTGACGGTAACAGTCTGCCCGCCGGCGAGACGGGAGAGATCGTCGTGCGGTTTAATGAAGACGGAAGCAGCCCCGCCGGACTGTTTCTCAAATACTCAAACGACGAAAAGAAAACCGCTGAGGCCTGGACGCACGGCTTTTACCACACGGGCGACACCGCGTGGCGCGACGAGGAGGGCTTTTTCTGGTACGTCGGCCGCGTGGACGACGTTATCAAGTCCTCAGGCTACCGAATCGGGCCGTTTGAGATCGAAAGCGTTATTATGGAGCTGCCGTATGTGCTTGAATGCGGAGTTTCCGCCGCGCCGGACGAGGTTCGCGGTCAGGTTGTAAAGGCGAGCATTGTGCTTGTAAAGGGCAAGGAACCGTCTGACGAGCTGGCAAAGGAAATTCAGAACTATGTAAAGACGCACACCGCTCCGTACAAGTACCCGCGCATTGTCGTTTTCCGCGACGAGCTGCCGAAGACGATTAACGGGAAGATCCAGCGGAATCAGCTGTAGGCTTCAGTACAAGGTGTAGATTTTGCAAAAACCGGGTGAGGAATTCACCCGGTTTTTGTGTTTGGTGTGCTGTTGTATGTGTGTGGGGGCTCGTCTATCTGCAGGGCGGGGGTTCTTTCCCCGCCGCCTATGCTGTGCACCTGCGAGGCGGGGTGAGTGTTCTTTTAGATGGAAAACTGGAGGCGGGAACGAAAAGTTCTCTGTTTGACGCAGATTTCGGAGTTTGGAATTGAGATTTAGCTTCTCTTCATTGCGAAGCTAAAGCGCCTACGCGGCGGGCGGTTTTGCTTCGCAATGAAGAGAAGTCGAGTCCCTATTCCAAACATAGCACCCGCCCCAAACAGAGAACTTTTCGCTCCCGCCGATAGATTTCCGTTGCAAAGAACACAAACACCACCGCAACCCCAAAGCGCCCCCCCAAAGAATATTTCCCTCCCTCCCCGAATAAGCTTTAATACTACTTATTCCAAGGAGAAGAAATATGTCTTTTGAAGAAAACACAAAGCCGCACAACATCATTATTGAGGGGCGGCGCAAAACCTCCGTAACCGGCGTGACTGAGGTTGAAAGCTTTGACGAGAGCGAAATCATCATGGACACAACGCTCGGCACGCTGATTTTGCAGGGCGAAACGCTGCGGATTGACAAGATGAATATCGAAACGGGCGA